>CAKZOY010000383.1 GCA_937138275.1 uncultured Chloroflexota bacterium | reverse complement strand
GGGGTGAGGGGGCATTTGCCCAAAATCACTACTCACCGGAGTGACTGCCGGCTCGTGGTATCCAGGACGCTATTTTCTTTATGGTGCCCTTGGGGGCATGTTAAGTGGTGGAAAGAGAGATACCCAGAGGGAAAGACCGCTTAAGCGCTTTTGGCGAAAGCGCTACTCATAACCAGTGCCCCGTCAGTGAACAACTCATTTTCCGACCAGGAGCATGCAATGAGCCGAATTCGTCCTCCGACCCGTTACGCGGTCGTTTCCGTTACGCAGGGACTGTTGCCCGCAGAAGTGGTACGGACCTACCTCCAGAGTCATGGGATTCCCGCCATTCTCCAGTACGAAAGTGCCGGACGGGCGCTGGGAATCACGGTGGACGGCCTGGGCGAGGTCAGGGTACTGGTACCGGCGCGGTGGGAACGGGCGGCCCGTCGCCTGCTTCGGGCCCGCCGTCGGCGTCGGCGCAGCCTCAGGGCGCGCCAACCCGCTCCACCACCGACCAGGGGCCGTCGGCGGCGATCCAGTGCAGGCCGTTCACGTTGATCCCCCCCACCCAAAAATCCCAGTGCAGGTGGGCGCCGGTGGACAGGCCCGTATTCCCCACCCGTCCGATGATGTCCCCGGCCCGCACCTCCTGCCCCTCCACCACCTCTATGCGGGAAAGGTGCCAGTAGCCGGTCAGAATCCCCCAGCCGTGGTCTATGATCACGGCATTGCCCCGCACCGCGAGCGGTTCAGCCAGGACGACAACGCCATCGGCCGGAGCGTAGACCGCCGCCCCCGCGCCGATGTTGAAGTCCACCCCCTCGTGGTAACTGTTGTACGGCCCGCCGTTGTAGGAGCGCCGGGTGCCGAAGACGGAACTGATCGCCGCCTCTACCGGCAGCCGGAACGGCCCGTTCCAGTAGCGCCGCGAGGTGAAGAGCGTCCGCAGGGATTGCAGCCGCGCCCGCTCCGCAGCGATGACCTCCGCGCTCAACAAATTGGCCCGGCTCGGAGGCAGGTCTATCCGCTCGTAGCCGTACCTCCCCTCCTCCACTTTCACCCCCACAGTGACCGCCGTCTCCCCGCCGTCGTTCGCGGCGGTCAACACCAGTTCGTAGAGGCCCGGTTCGGTGAACGCATGAACGCCGACGAAAGCGTAGTAGACGCCGTCCTCTTCGGCAAAGGAGATAGTACGTCCAAAGAGTGTCCCCTGCAGATGGACGGGCTTTTCAGTGTGGACAACGATCACCAGTGTGCTCCCCTGGCGCGCCGGGACCGGATTCAGGTCTATTTGCAGGAAGGGGGACGGCATCCAGGTCGGCCGCAGGCCCGGCACAATGAGCCACTGGCCCGGAAGCGATAACGGGGGTCGGTCAACCCAGTTCGCCTTCAGCAAATCCCAGAAGGAGACGCCGTAGCGGAGGGCGATGCCCAGAAGCGTTTCCCCGGCCTGGACCGCATGGAGCGCCCCGGTGGGCGGTTTCCCCTTGCCGGCCGGAATCTGCAGCGTCTGCCCGACGGTCAGAACACTCGGATTAATCAGGTAGTTGGCCTGGGCGACCGTCCGCCAGTCCAGGCCGTACTGACGGGCAATCCCCTGCAGCGTCTCGCCGGGCAGGACGACGTGAGTCGTCCAGGCGTCCACCGGTCCCAGAGCGCTGGGGATGACCAGATGCTGACCGACGTAAATCTGGCGCGGGTCGGGGATGCCGTTGGCGTGGGCGATAGCATCCACCGTCGTCCCGTACCGTCGGGCGATGGAAAAGAGCGTCTCTCCGGCAGCGACGACATGCTCCAGCCCCTGCCCCGGCCCCCCCGACTGCGCCGCCACGGGCAACGGAGGGGAAAACCACAAAGTACACAAAGTGCACACAAAGACCACGAAGGAAAAAATCTTGATTTTGTGCCCCTGTG
>CAKZOY010000382.1 GCA_937138275.1 uncultured Chloroflexota bacterium | reverse complement strand
GCCGCCCCCACAAACCCCACACCCCACCCCTTTCCCATGCGGGGCGAATTGCCGCCCAAGCCTGCCCTCCGCCGGTGGAGGAGCAAAGGAGGATGAGTGCCCGGTATCCAACGGGATGGTTATCAGAAATCCATATCCAAAGGAGACGAACCGATGCCCTTCCGTCTGATTCGCTTGATTCGCTATGCCACTTCCGGTGGCCCCCGCTGGGGGATCGTAGAAGGAGACGTTGTTCGGGAAATTCTGGGGGACCCCTTCGGCCAGTGGACGGCCGGAGCCGTCGCGGGGAAACTGGCCGAACTGACTCTCCTGCCTCCCGCAGCGCCCACAAAAATTCTCTGCGTGGGGCGTAACTATCCTGCCCACGCGGCCGAGCACGGCGCAGAGGTCCCTGCGGAACCTTTTCTGTTCTTCAAACCCCCCAGCGCCCTCATCGGCCCCAACGCCTCCATCGTCCTGCCTCCCCAATCCGAGCGGGTGGAATACGAGGCGGAACTGGCGGTCGTCATCGGCCGCCGCTGCCGCTGGGTGCGGGCGGAGGAAGCCTGGGCATACGTCCTGGGCGTCACCTGCGCCAACGATGTCACCGCCCGCGACCTGCAACGCCGGGACGGTCAGTGGACGCGCGCCAAGGGCTTTGACACCTTCTGCCCGGTGGGACCCTGGGTTGTGGTGGGAGTCTCGGAAGAGGAAATGGCCGATCGCGCCGTGATCTGCCGGGTGAACGGCGAAGTCCGCCAGCACGGACGGACCTCCCAGATGGTCTTTTCTCCGGCAGCCCTGATCGCCTACGCATCCTCCGTGATGACTCTGGAACCGGGCGACCTCATTCTGACAGGCACCCCCGCCGGAGTCGGCCCCCTGCACGAGGGGGATGTGGTGGAGGTGGAAGTGGAGGGGATCGGGGTATTGCGCAACTTCGTGGCCTGCCCGTCGTAGTTACGGCGGCCCCCCATCCCGCGACGCTTCAACAAGGTGCTCTGTATGGAATCCCAGGCGCTTGCACGCCCGGCCCCCCTCCGCGGCTACCTCATCTGCGGAGTGGGAACCGCCATCTGGTCCACGACGGCGATCTTCATCGCCCACCTGAACGCCCGGTACGGACTGCCGCCCCTGGTGCTGGCCTTCTGGCGGGACCTCTTCGTCGTCCTGGGGCTGGGGGCGGGGCTGGCCCTCATCCGGCCCGGCCTGCTCCGCATCCCCGATGCCCGCCGCCGCTGGGCCTTCTTCGCCGCATACGGCCTGACCCTGGCGGTCTTCAACGCCCTCTGGACCACGTCGGTGGCCCTCAACGGCGCGGCGGTCGCCACGGTCCTGGTCTACAGTTCCCCCGCCATCACCTCTCTCCTGGAATGGTGGCTGTTCGGCGAACGGATCAACCGTTTCCGCATCATCGCCCTCGCCCTCAGTTTGACCGGATGTGTGCTCACCTCCGGGGCCTACGACGCCGCCCTCTGGCGGGTGAACCCGCTGGGGATCGCCGTCGGGCTGGCGGGCGGCGCCGCATTTTCCGTATACAGTCTCTTCGGGAAGGCGACCCAGCGGCAGGAGATTTCGCCCTGGACAGCCACCCTCTACGCTTTCATCGGCGCGACGTTCTTCCTGGGCCTGCTCCAGCGCCCGGCGACGCTCTTCTGGCTGGGGCGCGCGCTGGATGGCTGGGCTGTCCTCCTGCTCCTGGCGCTGGTGCCGACGATCGGCGGCTACGGGCTGTACACCGTCAGCCTGGGCTACCTGCCCGCAGGGACAGCCAACCTCATCGTCACCCTGGAGCCGGTGATGACGGGCATCATGGCCTACCTCTTCCTGAGGGAGCGGATGACCGCCGTCCAGTTGCTGGGCGGCGCGCTGATCCTGAGCGGGGTCTTCCTGCTGCGCGTCGGAGAAGAGAAACGGAGGGGCGATTGATTCCGAAAACCGAAGCAAAAACCTTGTAGAGAAACGGACTTTGTGTTAAAATGCGCTCTGAACGTTGAGAAGCGCATCAGCCCCACTACGAGGCGCTCGTATGGGTAGGTTTTTTGGGCAGCCCTCCTCGGGCGCTTAAGCGCCCTTTTGAGGCTTAGCCTGACCGTTTACGGTCAGGCGAGAGCGCGATATCGCTCCCGACAAAGCGGGGAAGAAATAGATTTTTGGATTGGGCGGCTTCGCCGCCCAATCCAAAAATCTTCTTTTTGCCCCTCGCTCGCTGGGGGATGAAAAAAACCTACCCATGCAAGACTACGAGGAGGCGGAATGCAACTGCCGATGGACGACCTGGACCGTTTGATCCTTCAGACCCTGCAGCAGGACGGCCGGACGCCCTTCGCCCATATCGCCCGTCAGGCGGGGGTCTCCGAAACGACGGTGCGTATCCGGTACCGCGCGCTGGTGGAGGCCGGAGTCGTCCGCACCGTGGGGATTGTGGACCCGTACGCGCTGGGCTTTCAGGCCCCCGCCATCATCGGGGTTACCGTCGCGCCGGGGCAGATAGACGAGGTGGCCCGCCGCATCGCCGAACTCCCCGAGGTCAGTTACCTGGTGATGACGCTGGGAGCATTTGACCTGGTGATGGAGGTCTTCTGCCGCGACCTGAGCCACCTGACCGACTTCCTGCTCCGCCAGATTCACCTCATCCCCGGTGTCCGCTCCACCCAGACGCTGATGATCGCCCGCAGTTACAAACTCAGTTACCGCTGGTCGCCGTTGACGGAGCCGGAGATGGAAGTCTCCGTTCTCCCCGAAAAGTAATCCACCCCTTTCCGACCGGAGGAGGATATTGTGAAACTCACCACGATGCACGACGCCATCGCCACGTACGTCCACGACGGCGATACGGTCGCCATTGAGGGCTTCACGGCCTGCATCGGTTTCGCCGCCGCTCACGAAATCATCCGCCAGCGCCGCCGCGACCTGGTCCTCTGCCGGATGACCCCCGATCTCATCTACGACCAGATGGTCGCTGCGGGGTGCGCCCGCAAACTGGTCTTTTCGTACCTGGGCAACCCCGGTGTGGGCCCGCTCCACGCCATCCGCCGCGCGGTGGAGAAGGGCATCCCCGCTCCCCTGGAACTGGAGGAGTACTCCCACTTCGGCATGGTCGGGCGGTACTTCGCCGGGGCCTACCGTCTCCCCTTCTTCCCCCTGTACTCCTACACCGGGAGCGACCTGCCCCGCGTCAACCCCCGCATCCGGTTCGTGGAAAGCCCGTATGGGGACGGCCCCATCGCCGTGGTGCCGCCTCTCAACCCCGACGTCGCCATCATCCACGCCCAGCGGGCCGACGTCCACGGCAACACCCAGTTGTGGGGATTGGTGGGCGCCCAGAAAGAGGTCGCCTTCGCCGCCCAACACGTCATCGTGGTGGTGGAGGAGGTTGTGGACGAGGAGGTCATCCGTTCCGACCCCAACCGTACCCTGATCCCCGGTATGATTGTGGACGCGGTGGTCCACGAACCCTACGGCGCCCATCCCTCCTACGTCCAGGGCTACTACGACCGGGACAACGACTTCTACCTGCGCTGGGACGAGATCAGCCGGGACGAATCCTCCACCCGCACCTGGCTGGAGGAGTGGGTATACGGCGTTCGGGACCGGGCCGAATACGTCCAGAAGATGGGCCCCGAGACCTGGGAGCGCCTGAAACCCGCCCAGGCGTGGTCCCATCCGGTGAACTACGGATAGACGGAGGCAACCCGTGAGCGACTATTCCCCTTCCGAAATGATGATTGTGGCGGCCGCGCGGGCGCTGGCGGGAGTCCGCACGGTGTTTGTGGGGGTGGGACTTCCCAACATCGCCTGCAACCTGGCCCAGCGAACCGTCGCGCCGGAACTGGAACTCATCTACGAGAGCGGCGTCTACGGGGCGCGGCCGGCCCGCCTGCCCCTCTCCATCGGCGACCCGGCTCTGGTCACCGGTGCCCTCTCCGTCTGCCCCATTATAGACCTCTTCGGCCTCTACCTGCAGGGCGGACGGGTGGAGGTGGCCTTCCTGGGCGGCGCGCAGATTGACCGCTACGGCAATCTCAACACGACGGTCATCGGCGACTACGTCCATCCCAAAGTGCGCCTGCCCGGCAGCGGCGGCGCCTGTGAGATTGCCATCCACGCCCAGCAGGTCTTTATCATTATGCGGCTTTCCCGCCGGTCGTTCGTGGAGCACCTGGACTTTCTCACCAGCCCGGGCCACCTGGGCGGCGCAGGCGAGCGGGAGCATCTGAAGATGCCCGGCCGCGGGCCGCAGGTCGTCGTCACCGATAAGTGCGTCTTCCGGTTTGACCCAGTCACCGGCGATATGGTGCTGGTCAGCATTCATCCGGGCTTCACGCTGGAGGATGTGCGGGCGGAGATGGGCTGGGACCCCCGCGTCTCCCCGGACCTCCGGGAGACGGAGCCGCCCACGCCGGAGGAACTGCACCTGCTGCGGGAAGAACTGGACCCGCAGGGGATTTATCGGTCTTAGAACCACAAAGCACGAAGAAAAACCACGAAGGGCACGAAGTATATATAAAATTTTACATTTGTGCTCTTTGTGTCTCCCTTCGTGCCCTTTGTGGTAACCCCCGGAGGAAACGATGAAGATTCAGGATGTGGTGATTCTCTCTGCTGTCCGCACCCCCATTGGGGCGTTTGGCGGCGTATTGAAGGACATCCCGGCGGCCCACCTGGGCGCGATCGCCGCGCGGGCCGCGCTGGAGCGGGCAGGCGTCCCCGCCGACGCGATGGACGAGGTCATCTTCGGCTGCGCGCGCCAGGCCGGAAACGGCCCCAACGTCGCCCGGCAGGTGGCCTGGCATACCGGCGTCCCGGTAGACCGCCCCGCTTTCACCGTCAACAAGGCCTGCGCCAGCGGCCTCAAGGCGGTGACGCTGGGGGTGCAGTCCATCCTCACCGGCGAGAACCAGGCCGTGCTGGTCGGCGGGGTGGAGCAAATGTCCCAGATTCCGTATCTGCTGATGAAGGCCCGCTGGGGCTACCGGCTGGGCGAGGATACGGTGGTGGACGCGATGTACCGGGACGGCTATATGTGCCCGCTGGCGGAGATGCTGATGGGGGAGACGGCGGAACTCCTTGCCGACCGATATGGCATCTCCCGTGCCGAGCAGGACGAGTTCGCCCTGGAGAGCCACCGCAAGGCCGTGGCGGCGTGGGAAAGCGGCGCCCTCGCTCAGGAAGTGATCCCGGTGGAGGCCCCCGGCCCCAAAGGGGGGACGGTGCGGGTGGAGCGGGACGAGCGGCCGCGGGCGGATACGTCGCTGGAGAAACTGGCGAAACTGCCCCCGGCGTTCCGGAAGGACGGCACCATCACGGCGGGCAACGCCTCCGGTATCGCCGACGGCGCGGCGGCGCTGGTGGTTGCCTCAGCGGATTGGGCCCGGACCCATGGCCTGCCGCCGATCGCCCGCTTTGTGGGGTTGGCCTCCGGTGCGGTCCACCCCCGGGAGATGGGGCTGGGCCCGGTCCCGGCGACGCATCGCCTCCTGGAGCGGACGGGGCTTTCGCTGGGGGATTTTGACCTGATAGAGTTAAACGAGGCCTTCGCCGCGCAGGTGCTGGCGGTGGAACGGGAACTTCCCTGGGACCCGGCCCGGCGCAACGTCCACGGCGGCGCGGTCGCCCTGGGGCATCCCACCGGCTGCTCCGGCGCCCGCATCCTGGTGACCCTGCTCAACGCCCTGCGCGTGCACGGCAAAACGCTGGGGCTGGCGACCCTCTGCGTCAGCGGCGGGCTGGGGATGAGCGTAGCGGTGGAACATTTGTAGCGCGCTGCAAATGGCGAAAGGGGGTTTGCGGGCGGCGGCGAAGCCGCCGCCCGCAAACCCCTCTCTTTCCCCCCTCTCCCCCTGCCCGTCAGGGCCCAGGGGGAGAGGGGGGAAAGGGGGGTGAGGGGGCATCCCTGATGGGAACGCAACGATAGCAAGAAAGGTGACAAAATCACCCCTGGCCGGAATCACCACCCCGGCGTGAATACCCACAGATTTCCAGTGGACTAACCCCTACTTAAGGCGGCAATTTGGGCATTAGCGTTGCCCGCTTGCCCCACTAATGCCCCAAATGAGGGCGTTTTCCGATGATACGGAACCCCCAAACGCCTGATCACTACTTATGGGAGTGACTCCCTAACCCCAATAACGGTACTTTATTCCTATTGACTCCGGATATTTTACGTGCATAATAAAAATATGCCCGAAAAATTGTACGAAAGGGGGTGAATGGAATGCTCTATCTACCCCAAGAGGAGGGCCAGGGCCTGGTGGAGTACGGGTTGATTCTTATTTTAGTAGCCATTGTAGTCGTCATCATCCTCACTGCGCTGGGCACCCAAGTGAGTAACGCCTTTTCCCGCATTGTCGACGGCTTTGGCCAATAAATCCCCGGACTCCGAACAACGTAGAACCCCGCTTCGGCGGGGTTCTGCGTTTTTGGGAACTGGTCGGGGGAGCAAAGTCATCCATACGTCGCAATTTCCTCTGCTTGTGGTATAATTATCACTTGCTTATGCTGGTATTTGACCTGGAAACCCAACACACCTTTGATGAAGTCGGCGGGCGCGCTTACATCCGCCGCTTGCGGCTATCGGTGGGGGTCACTTACGACCCGGACCGGGACCTCTATCAGGTCTATACGGAAGACCGGGTGGACGATCTGGTCGCCGCGTTGCTGGCCGCGGACCGCGTGGTCGGGTACAACCTCTACGCCTTTGACTACGAGGTCCTCCGCGCCTACACTTCCCAGCGGCTGGACGCGCAGCCAACGGTGGATATGATGGTCCACCTGGAACGAGCACTGGGCTGGCGGCCCAAACTGGATGACGTAGTCGCGGCAACGCTGGGCGAACGGAAAAGCGGCGATGGCCTGGACGCCGTCCGCTGGTTCCGGCAGGGGCTCCTGGACCGGGTCATTGCGTACTGCAAAAAGGATGTGGAAGTGACCTGGAAACTGTACGATTTCGGGCACCGAAATCGGTATGTCCAGGTCTTTGACCGTCAATACCGTCTCCGAAAAGTACCGGTTATCTGGTAAGATGGGATTGTCATCCTCGTTTGAGCCGGCCTACCGGGCACTGCTTGCCTCAGGGGAATTGCGCCGACGAGTCCAGATGGCCTACGATGGACTCCACGCATGCGTCTTCTGCGGCCGTCAGTGCCGGGTGGACCGTTACGAGATGGTCGGCGCGTGCCGCACCGGGGTGCGGGCCCGGGTCTCCAGTTACGGCCCCCACTTCGGGGAAGAGGACCCGTTGCGAGGATTCCGGGGCTCCGGCACTATCTTCTTTGCGTGGTGTAACCTGAACTGTCAGTACTGCCAGAACTACGATATCAGCCAGTTGGGCCACGGCCGTGAGGTGGAGCCGGAGGATATCGCCGCGATGATGCTGGCCCTTCAGGCGCAAGGGTGCCATAACATCAACTTCGTCTCTCCCACCCACGTCCTGGCCCCTATCCTGGAGGCCGTCCTCATTGCGGCCGAGGCGGGCCTGAATATCCCCCTGGTCTGGAACACCGGAGGCTATGATTCACTGGAGGCCCTGGCCCTGCTGGACGGAGTGGTGGATATTTATATGCCGGACATGAAGTACGCCGACGAGGAGATTGCGTACCGCTATTCGCGCGTGCGCAACTACCCCGCCGTCAACCAGGCCGCCGTCAAAGAGATGCACCGGCAGGTAGGGGACCTGGTGCTGGATGATCGGGGCATCGCCCTGCGCGGGCTACTGGTCCGGCATCTGGTCCTGCCCGGCGGGCTGGCGGGCACCGCCGAAATCGCCCGTTTCCTGGCCGAGGAGGTCTCGCGGGATACTTACATCAATGTGATGGACCAGTACCGACCCTGTTATCGGGCGTATGAGAATCCCCCGCTGGACCGGCCGATCACGGCCCGGGAGCACGCGGCGGCGGTGGAAGCGGCCCGCGCGGCGGGTCTCCATCGGTTCGATCGGCGAAGGCTCTTCTGGTGGTGAAAGAGGAGGATGGCGACATGAGCGATCCCCAACCGACCCAACGGGCCCGCCTCCACGCGGTTGTGGAGGGAATCGTCCAGGGAGTGAATTTCCGCTACTACACCGTCCGCAAAGCGCGCAGCCTCGGACTCACGGGCTGGGTCGCTAACCGCTGGGACGGGACGGTGGAGACGATAGCCGAGGGCCCGCGGGAAGCACTGAGAGAGTTCCTGGCTTTCCTCCACGAGGGGCCGCCGTCGGCCCATGTGACCAACGTCACCGTCCGCTGGGCCGAGCCCACCGGGGAATTCACCGACTTTCGGATTGTCTATCTATGACCCCCAACCGCGAGCGGCTGGCCTGGTTCATCCTGATCGTCTCCTTCACCATTTGTGTCTCCCTGGCTGTGGGGATACCGCTGGGAGTTCGCCAGTTCCTGCTCACCGCCACCCGTGGGCAGGACATCCTGCTGCAGCCCCTTCAGGGAACCCCCGGTATGCAGCGCGGAGGACGGGGAGACTTCATCGCCCTGCGCAACCCCACCTGGGACGTCCCGGCGGGAAGCGTCGTCACCACCGACGAAGCCGCTCAGGCTCTGCTCACCTTCTATGTGCCGAACTCCGAAACGGATATCCTGGCGACGGTCCAGGTATATGGGAATTCCCAACTCCGCCTGATCTCCGCCCGCTCTCCGATATTCGGGATCAGCCCCCTCTCCCACCGTCTCATCCTGGTGGTGGAATCCGGACGGGTGCGGATTACCCTCTCTCCGGCCGTCGGTCGGGAAACCACGGCGATGATCCGCACCCCCCACCTGACAGCCGAGGTGACCACCGGCAGTTATGAGGTGCGCGCGTATTCCACCCTCACCGAGTTCACTGTCCGCGAAGGGAGTGCGGGGGTCGTTGGAGAAGCAGGGCAGTCCATCACGCTGTCGGGCGCCCAGCGCACCATCGCCCAATCCGGAAATCTCCCCTTAGAAGCACTTCCGGCCGCTCGGAACCTACTGGTCAACGGCGATTTCCGTCAGCCGATAGAAGAGGGGTGGGAGGTGTACTTCTACGAGGCCGGTACCGTCCAGACCACCACGGACGCCGGGCGTCCGGCGGCGCGGTTTTTCCGGGAGGGAATAGGCCATGCGGAGGTCGGCATCCGCCAGCAACTGAATTACGACGTGCGGGACTTCACTTCCCTTGTGCTCCACTTAAATGTCCAGGTACGCAACCAGAACCTGAAGGGATGCGGGATGGCTGGCTCGGAATGCCCGATCATTGTCCGCATAGACTATCGGGATGTGTATGGGGGGGACCATACCTGGTATCACGGGTTCTACGCTACCTCCCCGTCCTCCAGTGATTATCTCTACGGGTGGAGCGAAATGGTCCCCCTCCAGACGTGGGTGACCTACGACTCGGAAAACCTGATGCGGAACAACCCGCCCCCCGCGCTGATCAAGTCCGTCACCATCTACGCCTCCGGCCATACCTTTGACGCGCTGGTTGCGGAGGTGGAATTACTGGCGCAGGAATGATGACCCATATCCTTCAGGCCACCGCGGAGGCCGGGGCCAACATCGCCCTGACCAAGTACTGGGGCAACGCCGATCCCCAGCAGCGTATCCCGGCCAACGATTCCATCTCCATCACGCTGGACCGCACCCGCACGGTCACAACGGTCGCTTTCCGGCCCGACCTCCCCGAGGACGAAATTCTTGTGGATGGCAAGAGACTGGTCGGTCCGGCGGGGGAACGGGTCTCCCGTCATCTGGGCCTTTTTCGGGAACGGGCGGGCATCGCCTGGCGCGCCCGCGTCGTCTCCGAGAACAACTTCCCCGCCGGTGCGGGGATCGCCGCATCCGCCTCGGGATTTGCCGCCCTCACCCTGGCCTGCGCCGCGGCGCTGAAACTGGACCTTTCGCCGCGGGAACTCAGTTGCCTGGCCCGGCGGGGCTCCGGATCCGCCGCTCGCTCCATTTTCGGCGGGTTCGTCCTTCTGCACACCGCCTCCCGGGACGAGGACGCCTTTGCTGAACCGCTCTACGCCCCCGACTGGTGGGAAATCTGGGACCTGATCGCAGTGGTCTCCAGGGCGGAGAAGGCAGTTCCGTCCGGCGAAGGGCATGGCCTGGCTCCCACCAGCCCTCTCCATACGGCACGGGTGGCCCGCGTGGCCGAACTGAACCGGCAGTTGCTGGACGCGCTGGCCCGCAGGGATTTCGCCGCCCTGGGTGAGGCCGCCGAGCAGGACGCGCTGATGATGCACGCGGTGATGATGACCTCCCGCCCATCCCTCCTGTACTGGCTCCCGGAGACGGTCGCCTTGATGCACTGGGTCCAGGCCCGCCGTCGGGAGGGCATCCCGGCCTACTTTACGATTGACGCCGGGCCGAATGTCCACATCCTGACCCTGCCGCCGTACCACGAAATGCTCCGGGAGGAACTCCAGACTCTGCCCGAGGTTCAGGAAGTGATCCCCTGCCGTCCTGGGACCGGAGCCCGAATTATCGCGGAGAGTGAGAAATAACGATGCACCTTCGCCGCCATCTTCCGATGGACCACCGACCCCAGATCGCCGAATATCGGCGGATGCCCTTCGGCCTGCTGCTGGTATCCGTCTGCTGTTTCCTGTTCCTTGCTGCCTGTACCTCGTCGGGCGCGGCCTCACTGGATGATCGGCCGTCCCGCATCCCGTCCACCCTGCTGCCGCTGGCGACGGCGACCCCATCCCCGACATCCACGCCCACCCCCTCGCCCACTGCCACGCCGACCCCGCCACCCACGCCCACGCCGACGCCCACTCCCACTCCCACCCCCACCCCCCGCCCGACGGCGACGCCTACCCCGACGCCCACGCCGATTTGCTCCGGCGTTTCAGGCCGGGTGGAGGTGGGCTCGTATCCCAGCCGTATTCTGGCCCGAACAATGGTCTACCGGGTATACCTGCCCCCGAACTATGACGCTTCCTCCCTCTCCTACCCGGTGCTCTATCTCCTTCACGGCTATCCCTATGACGAGACCCACTGGGACCGGTTAGGGATAGATGAGACGGCCGAAGCGGGCATCTGTGCCGGGACGTATCCCCCGTTCATCATCGTGATGCCCAACTGCGACCCGGCCCCGGACGGGATTTTCGTCCGTACCAGCGGCGGGGATTTCTCGGTGGAAGGGCTGATCGTCAACGAACTGGTCCCCCACATAGAGCGCACTTACCGCACTTGGGGAATTCGGGAGGGGCGGGCCATCGGGGGCATCTCCCGCGGCGGCGTCTGGTCGCTGGAGATCGCCTTCCGCCGCCCGGACCTGTTCTCCGTGGTCGGGGCGCACAGTCCGGCCCTCACCGTCAACTACCCTTTGCCGGCCTACGACCCCTTCCGGCTGCTGGCGGAGCCGTCGGTGGCTTCGCTGCGCATCTGGCTGGATGCCGGGAATACCGACTGGGCCTGGGTCGGCGCGGAACGGATGCATGACGCGCTGATGGAGCGGGGGATTGCCCACGAATATGCCGTCGGCGAGGGCGGTCACAGCGACGACTACTGGGCACGTATGTTGCCGAACTATCTGGCCTTCTACACCGCATCCTGGAGAAACGGGCAACCTGTGCCAACGCCCGCTCCGTAATCCCCCTCCCCGTGGGGGCGCAGTCCAGCAGGGGACCGACAGGGGAGTGTAACTGCTCACCGCGGGGTCGCAGTGGCTGACCACAAGCGCTATGCCGTTCGTAGTGCGCTACGAAGCG
>CAKZOY010000381.1 GCA_937138275.1 uncultured Chloroflexota bacterium | reverse complement strand
ACCAGGCCCGTGACGAGGATGACGGTCAGGAGGGCGAGGACAATCCCCAGGATGATGCTCATTGTTCTCTCCTCGCGACCTGTTACTTCCGCATAAATCGCTCCAGCACCTTCCCCGGCGTCGCCAGGGCGACCCGGTCGCCGAGTTCCAGTTCGTCCAGCGATTTCTCTGTGGGCGCGCGGGAGACAGCCAGAACGAGGATCTCCTCCCCCGGTTCGGCGAACCGCCGGTCCACCGCAGCCATCCCCAGCAGGTACCCCTCCGTGTCCATCGCGCAGGAGGTGACCTGCCCGATGACCCGGCCGCGCCGATCTACCACCCGGTCGCCCTGGTTGGGCATCGGAACGCCCTTCTCCAGCAGCCGGAAGCGGACGATGGCCAATTTCCGCTGGGCCGCGTGCTGGCGGAACGGTTCCCGTCCGATAAAGAAGGGCTTGTAGAGTTTGACGTACCCTTCCAGACCGGCATCGTCGGGGCGGAGGTCCAGCGGGCCGGCCAGTTCGTGCCCGTAGAGGGGTAGCCCCGCCTCAATGCGGAGCGAATCGCGCGCCGCCAGTCCCACCGGGCGTAACCCCAGGGTGCCGCCGAAACGGAGCAGGACGTCCCACAGGAGAGGCGCCCAGTCCGGATGGACGAAAATCTCAAAGGCCATCGGTTCGCCGGTGTAGCCGGTGCGGGCGATGATAAGGTCAAAGACGCCGCCCGGCGCCTCGGGCCAGGGCCAGCGGACCTCTATCAGTTCGGTCCGCTGCATCCCCAGCAGTTTGTTGCGGATTTCGGTGGTCGCCGGGCCTCTGGGACTGGCATCCAGCCACGCCAGCAGGACGTCGCGGGCGCGCGGGCCCTGCAGGGCGATGTTCATCCGCCAGAGGTGCTCCTGGTCGGGGGCGCGTAGGTCCACCAGTTGCGCCCGGAACGACGGGCGCACCCAGGGGCGCTCCCGGTCTATGCAGACCGCGCCCTCGTTCACCGCGTTCAGCCAGGCCCAGTCCTTCGCCGTATTGGCCGCGTTGACCACCAGCATGTACCGCCCCGGCGCCCGCATGTAGACCATGATGTCGTCTATGACGCGCCCGTCGGGGTCCAGCAGGAAGCCGTAGTGGGATTGCCCCGGCCGGAGACGGTTGACGTCGTTGGTGGTGACCAGGTCCAGGAAAGCGGTGGCGAAGGGGCCGGAGACCTCCAGGATGCCCATATGCCCGACGTCAAACAACCCCGCCGCGCCCCGCACGGCGCGGTGTTCGTCCAGGACCGGCCCGTAGCGCAGGGGCATTTCCCATCCGGCGAAGGGGACGAAGTGCGCGCCCAGTTTCCGATGGGTCTCGTAGAGGGAGGCGCGCCGCAGGGGTTCTTCGGACGGTTCCCAGACGGAATCGGGCAGGGGTTCTCCCTGCGGTTCGGCCTCCCGATGGGCCGAAAGTCCCACATAGTACGGTTTGACGGAAAAGGGCGGGGCGAACGGCCCCTCCGGGAGCAGCCCGCCGGGGGCGGGGGCAGGCCCACGATTGCGCACCACCACCGGGCCGGGGAGTTTGGCCTGCAGGTCGTGGGGGTCAAAGAGGACGTAGCCGTCGGAGAGGTCGCGCAGCCAGGCCAGGACCCGCTGGAAGGCCGACGAGGGCACGCGCAGCCGGTACAGGTTGTGGCGGAAGGTGGGACGGGTGATGTAGCCGCGCGTCATCACCCGGCCATCCGCCTCCAGCAGGGTCACCGGACGCCACTGATCCGTCTCCAGGTCGCCGATCGGTTCCACCAGTGCCTGGTCCAGGAAAGCGGCGACGGCGTTCCCTTCCAGTTCTATCTCTCCCCAATCCCCCTCCGGCGGGCGGGTGTCGGTGATCAGGCAGTGGTGGGGATAGCCACTGCAGCGGACCTCGTAGTCCACGGCCGCCTTTTCGGCCAGTTCCGCCACCGCCAGGCGCGCCTCCTCCAGCGCCTCAAAGTCCACTTTGCCCCGGTAGACCGGCCCGCGGCGGCCCGGATAGGTGTACGGGCGGATGGCGCGGAGGGTCTGGGCGATACAGTGGGCCAGTTCGGCCATCTCCGCTTCCCTGAACCCCCGCTGGGTGACCCAGGGAGTGCCCAGGCGGATGCCGCTGGCCTGGGCGGGAGACGGGTCCCCGGGCAAGGTGTTGCGGTTGCAGACGATGCCGACCAGGTCCAGGATGCGGGCGGCGGTCTCCCCCAGGAGCGGTTCGCCGAAGGGCCCGCGGATGGTCTTGCAGTCCAGGACGAGGAGATGGCTGTCGGTGCCGCCGTAGGCGACGCGCATCCCCTCCTCGGTGAGGGCGCGGGCCAGGGCTCTGGCGTTGGCGACAATCTGGTGCTGCAGGGCGCGGAACTTCTCCGTGCGGGCCAGGCGGAAGGCGACCGCCATCGCGATCCACTTGTTGACGTGCGGCCCGCCCTGCATACCAGGGAAGACGGCGTGGTCAATCCGACGGGCCAGGAGCGGGTCGGTGGTCAGAATGCAGGCGCCGCGCGGGCCGCAGAGGGTCTTGTGGGTGGTGAAGGTGATGACGTGGGCATAGCCCAGCGGACTGGGATACGCCCCAGCGGCGACCATCCCGGCGGTGTGGGCGATGTCGGCGAGGAGATAGGCCCCGACCCGGTCGGCGATCTGGCGGAACTTGGCCCAATCCGGCACGCGCGGGTAGGAGGTGTACCCGGCGATGATAATGCGGGGGCGGTGTTCCATTGCCAGCGCCTCAATCTGGTCGTAGTCCAGAAGTTCCGTGCGCGGGTCCACGCCGTAGAAGACGGTCCGGTAGCGCTGACCGGAGACGTTGGCGGGGGCGCCGTGGGTGAGGTGCCCCCCGTGGGTCAAACTCATCCCCATAATGACGTCCCCCGGCTTGAGGAGCGCTTCGTAGACGGCGATGTTGGCGGGCGCGCCGGAGAGGGGCTGGACGTTGACGTAGATGCGGTCGGCGGGGATGGCCTCGGTGGCGAAGGCTTCGGCGCAGCGCCGCCGAGCCAGCGCTTCGGCGACATCGGCGTACTCCACGCCCATATAGTAGCGCTCGTCGCCGTAGCGGCGGTAGAAGGCCATATGGGACTCGTAGTCCAGAATCTGGTCCTCGGTCATCCAGCGGGTTTCGGGCGGGGGGTAGCCCTCGGCGTAGATGTTGGTGAAGACCGAACCCAGGGCCTGCCGGACGGCGCGGGGGGTGTAACTCTCCGAGGGGATCATAATCAGTTTGCGGGCCTGTCGCTCCTCCTCCAGCGCGATCAGTTGGGCAACGGCCGGGTCCAGTTCTTCCAGGCCTTCCGGGAACAGAAAACGGTCCATCGGTTTCCTCCGAAAAGGTTTCTTTCTTTGCAACGAATTCCACGAATTTCACTAATTTTAAAATTTGTGTAATTCGTGGAATTCGTTGCTCATCAAACCGGATAAATGCCGACGATTTCCAGGCCGGCCTGTTGCAGCGCAGCATGAGCGGCTTCCTCGTCCTCCCGCCGGATGCGGACGCAGACGCCGCAATCGGAACTGATGTGGCGGGGAACGGGGATCAGTTTACAGGTCAGCCCGGCCGCCTGCAGGATTTTCTCCGCCCGCAGGGCGTGGGAGACGGAATGGACGATGATGACGGAATGCATGGCAAGTGTGCAAGTATACAAGTTTGCAAGGGTGCAAGGGTTTTGGGAGGGGCGGGATGGGTTATCCGGGCGCCTCCTGGTCGGTGGGTGGGCAGTGCTGGCGAAGGGCGGTCTGGATGCGCTGGCGGTCGCGCGGTTTGCGGGGGGCCAGTTGAAGGGCGCGGTGCAGATGACGGCAGGCCTCCTCCCGCCGCCCCTGTGGCAGGAGGCAATCGGCGGCGAAGTGATAATGGATGAGAGGATTGCGCTCATCCAGAGATAGCGCCCGACGGAAGGCCTCTTCCGCCTCGGGAAAGCGCTGGCGACGGCCGAGGATGCTGCCTTTGCAGGACAACAGGACCCCCTGCTTCTCCGGCTCCTTCACTTTCCCCAGCCCCTCCTTCAGCAATTCCAGGGCTCGCGAATGGTTTCCCAACTGCGCCTCCATCAGCGCCCAGGCCTG
>CAKZOY010000380.1 GCA_937138275.1 uncultured Chloroflexota bacterium | reverse complement strand
TCGGCCACCAGGCGGCGCAGGGGGACATAGAGGAACCAGGGAACGTCGGCCAGTTCGGCGTAGAACGCGGCGGGGTCAGAGGCCGATTCCCGCAGCCGGGCCAGTTGTCGCCATGCAAAATGTTCGTAGAAGTGCTCGTGGGCGAAACGGATCGGTTCGTTCAAGCGCCCATTCGTGGAAGCCAGCAGGCCCACATCCGCCAGGCGGGTAAAGGGATGGTGAATGGGAAGCAATCCGGTGATCTCTTCCGCCCCTCCTGCGGCCAGAACTTCGTTCATCGGGATCGCGTTGCGCCAGCGGCCCGGCGCCACCATCCGTGAGAGCAATCGCTCTTCCAGAAAGCGGAGGTCGGTATGGCTCAATCGTCCTTGCCGGTAAAAAGTGTTCAAGAGAGTGTGCATCAACTGGTCGGTTTCCACTGTTTCCGGGAGGACGCGGTCGGCCCAGGCCTCAGCAACCAGCCGAAGGGTCAGCGGGTGGCGAAGGGATTCTCTGATCGCCGGAGGAAGAGCATAGAAGGGGGTCCGGAGAGAATAGACCCGACTGTACATTTCGTAGACCTGGGATAGTTCATCCGGTGAGAAAGGGAGCAAGCGGAAAGCGGGCGGGTCTCTCAACAGGACGTCGGTAGTGGCTTGAGGGTCGGTATAGTACAGGTGTTCGGTCAGCGAGAGCGCCTGACGGATAATCTGGAAACTCTCCGGCCGGAAGGTCAGCAGGACTTTGAGCCCGTTGGCATAGACCAGGGCCCGGTCCACCTGCCAGGTCAGACGCACCATATCGGGGCTTTCGTTGACGCCGTCCAGAACGAAGAGCAGGGGCCACGTCAGGACATCTTCCAGAAGAGCCGGGGAATGATCAGGAAAGAGCAGAGATTTCAGGGTCTCCGGCAACGGGCGGGAGCCATCCAGCAGGGCAGCGGGGCAGGCAAGGACGAAGTGTTGTCGGACCATCTGCTGACGGGCAAGCCAGAGGCTGAAATCGGTCTTGCCCATACCGGACGGGCTGAGCAAGATGAGGCCGGGGCGGTTGGAGAGGAGGAAATGGTGGAGAAGAGCGACAAGGCCAGGGCGGGGAAAGTGCAGGAATGCCGTCCCCATCCGTTCGTAGCCCCAAAAACGCAGATGGGCAACCCGACACGCTGCCCCCAGATTCGGGGCGAACGGGGACGCGAAGAAGAATTCTTCCAGATCGGAGTCGGCGTACTCACAGGCCTGCAGGAAGGCCCGAAGCCAGGCGCGGGACATCCCGGCATTCTGGACGGCCCACTTTGCCAGCGCAGGGATATGGGAAGCAGCGATCGGGTAACCGGCCCGCCACTTCTGGACGGAGGCCTGGGAGACGTGGAGGGCCTCGGCGATGTCCAGTTCCACCGCGGTTACCGTGTACTCGGGATGGCGCTGGATAAAGCCGTGAACGGCCTGGTTCAGAAGATGTCGTTTTTGGGTGGAGATGTTCATTAGTAAGATTGTGTGGATGGCAGGTTGTAGTGGTGAGTGAAATGGATAAAGACAAAAAAGTTAAACGTGTTGCGTAGTGCGTGGTGGGGGGAGGGGAAAAGGTA
>CAKZOY010000379.1 GCA_937138275.1 uncultured Chloroflexota bacterium | reverse complement strand
GGTGGAATTGTCGCCCTTGCTTTTTGGGCTGGGGGAGAATTCATCAGTCTCCTCCTGGCCATTGAGGAGAATACACGTTCGGCCTCTCGCTGATGCCGTCTGTCTTACCGACAAACCCCTCATCCATCTGCCACGCAGGAGGCGCGGAGATCTCAGGAAGGTGCATTGCGCCTTCCGGGGGGAGGACATATGCCCGGCGAGATTCAGTTGACTGTCCAGACCAATCGTCCATTCTTCCCCGTTACCGGGGGAACGCAACTGGCCTACGTGCTGATAGGGGCCAGACCGACCGGAACCGTTGCCCAGGTGCGTATGCCGCTTAATTTCTGTTTTGTCCTGGACCACAGCGGTTCTATGAGCGGGGCCAAACTGGCAAACCTCAAGGCGGCAACCAAACTGGCGATAGACCAGATGAAACCCGATGATCTGGTCTCTATCGTCATATTTGACGATAAAGTAGAGACATTGGTGTCCAGCAAGCCGGTCCGGGATCCCGCTGCCCTCAAGCAGCAAGTGGATAAAATCCGGGACGGTGGCGGGACGGAGATGTCGCGGGGGATGCGCCAGGGATTGGACGAACTGCGCAAAGGTCAGAGCCCCCAGCGGGTGAGCCGGATGCTCTTGCTGACCGATGGCGAGACCTTTGGTGATGCCGACCTTTGTCGGCGACTGGCTGCCGAGGCGGGCCGGGAGGGCATCCCCATCATCGCCCTGGGGCTGGGGGAGGAGTGGAACGAACAGCTCCTGGACGATATTGCCGAATCCAGTCGGGGGTTCTCCGACTTCATACCGGAGGGGAAGCCGGAGGTCATCCTGCGCACCTTTGAGGGACAGGTGCGTGCGGCACAGACCACCGTTGTTCAGAACGCTCAGTTAATCCTGCGATTGGTGCCGGGAGTGATACCGCGGGCCGTCTGGCGGGTTGTTCCCCTCATTGTTAAACTCGGCCACCGGGCTCTTTCCGACCGGGACGTCCAGGTCTCGCTGGGGGATATGGAAACCGGCACCGGTCAGAGTGTGCTGGTGGAGATGCTCCTTCCACCCCGCCAGCCGGGCACCTACCGGGCTGCCCAGGCAGAGATCAGTTATGATATCCCGGCCCTGGGGATCACGGGAGAAAAGGTGCGCGCTGACCTCATTGTCACCTTCACCGCCGACCTGGCCCAGGCGGCGAGTGTGAATCCCGCAGTGATGAACATTGTGGAGAAAGTGACGGCGCACAAACTGCAGACGCGGGCGCTGGATGAGGCGATGGTGGGAAATATCGCTGGAGCAACCCAGAAGTTGCGCGCTGCGGCCACGCGCCTTCTGGAAATGGGGGAAGAGGAACTAGCCCGGACGGCTCTGGCCGAGGCAGAACGGCTGGAGAAAGGAGAGGGGCTATCCTCCGCTGGGACCAAGAAACTCCGTTATGGAACGCGCAAATTGACCCAGAAACTGGAGGAATGAGACACCGGTTCATAGGGTCCATACAGAAGCTTGTGCAGCACATCATTTTGGGGGAGCGGTGCGCCTGCAAAAAGGGAGAGTGGAGTTGTGGGGGGCGGCGAAGCCGCCCCTACTACCCCACACCCTGCCCTTTTTCCACACAGAGCGAATTACTGCACAAGCCTACACGCGAAATCTTGTGCAAAGCGGCTGTTTTATGGATAATGCGGTCACGCTGTTGCCGGTGCCAGGCGGCGGTCTTGGGCCTGTAGGTTCGTGAATCCAACAATAATCTCTGGTGCAGGCACGTCTGGCGTATCCATGGCAGCAGCCGCCGCAGGTCGCGCGAAATCTGAACCTGGTTGATGCCAAACCACATACCGAAGAATTTCTGTGCCAGATGCAGCCGCAGATACGCCATCAAGGCTGCCACGGCGAAATATCCTTGCCTCAATGAGAAAGTAACAATCAGCCCGTTCCGGTCAGGCCCATGGCCTACCGGCCGGTGCTTGTTTATAGAACCTTCGTTCCCCGGCGGGGCGGAAACACTGCTTAACCCGTCATACGGCTGAACAGTTACGCCTGGAAAGATCATCTTGCGCTATATCACGAGGAGGTGTCATGCCAATTTGTCCAAACTGTGGATCTCCTCAGCCCGAAGGGGCGGCGTTTTGCGATCAATGTGGGGTTGCATTAGGGGGAATTGCGCCGGTGGGGCCTTCGCCCGGTGTGCCGGGCGGGATACCGCCTGCCGCATCGGTCGGGGTTCCAGGAGGGGGGGTTATCTGCCCCAGCTGCGGGACGCCCAATATCCCCGGCCAGGCATATTGTGAGAACTGTGGCAGTCTGTTAACAGGCGTTGGAACGGCGAGGGCAGCTGTACCGGGTCCGATCCCTCCTCCTTCGGCCCCTGGAGCACCTTTCGGGGCTCCCGGTGCACCGTTCCCCACGGTGGTCGCTGGAGGAGCAAACTGCCCCCAGTGTGGTGCCTCCCTGGAACCGGGCAGTGCCTTCTGCGATATGTGTGGTGCTCCGGTGGGGAACCTTCAGCCCGCACCGTTCCCCTCGCCTGTGTCTCCCGCTGCACCTACTCCTGCT
>CAKZOY010000378.1 GCA_937138275.1 uncultured Chloroflexota bacterium | reverse complement strand
CGTACCCAGCGGAACATGCCGATCCATCTGGTCATTGCGGCCGGAGTGGTCGCGCTGGGGCTATGGTTGGGACTCTCGGCCGTCCAGTGGGCGATTCTGGCGCTGACCATCAGTTCCGTCCTGGCAGCGGAGTTGCTCAACAGCGGGCTGGAGACGGTGGTGGATATGGTGAGCCCGGAGTATCACCCGCTGGCGAAGCGGGCGAAGGATGTGGCCGCAGGGGCGGTGCTGCTGGCGGCGATCTTCGCCGTGGTGGTGGGCCTGCTGATTCTGGGCCCCCCACTCTGGGCGCGTATCCGATAAGGGAGCGGGCTTGCGGCGGGCGGCGAAGCCGCCCGCCGCAAGCCCGCATTTTTGTGCAGGAGTGACCATGAGTCCCGCATCCAACTACCACGACCTTTTGCGTCAACGGTTGCTATCTCTCCCCAAGGAACAACTGGTGGGCATGCTGGAGGACGCGGCCAAAAACTGGCTGGCCCACGACGGCCTGTGGTTTCTGGCCGTGGAGGGGGTCTGCGGGATGGAGACCGCCATCCGGTGCGACGCCCAGGCCTGGGAGCAGTTCTCGGCCATAGAGGCGCAGCGCATCATGCAGCGGCATAGCATCCCTGCCAACGGCGGCCTGGACGCGCTGGCGACCGCCCTGGGGTATCGCCTGTATGCCTATCTGAACGTCCAGGAAATCATCCGCGTGGACGAACAGACGTTGGTTTTCCGGATGAACGACTGCCGGGTGCAGGCGGCGCGGAAGCGCAAGGGGTTGCCGGATTTCCCCTGCAAACCGGTGGGACTGGTGGAATACTCCGTCTTCGCCCGCACGATAGACCCGCGCATTCAAACCCGTTGCATCGCCTGCCCGCCCGATCCGCATCCCGAAGAGTTCTGGTGCGCCTGGGAGTTCAAAATTTAGGGGATAGGGGTTAGGGGGTAGGGGGATTGTGCCCAGTTCCAGGGAGTCCCCCAGGGGGTCCCCTCCCCGGGTGATGGACAGCCGTTCCCCGGAATCCAGCCGGTACATCCCCGCCCGCAGATGATACACGCCGGCCGGAAGGCCGGGTGGCAGAAAGACCCCGTACCGGTCCGTTACCGGTTCGCCGACGGGCCATATAAAGGTAGGAGAGAGGTTGCCGCGCGGCTCGGCGTCGTTCTGCGCCACCAGGTTGCCTCCGCCATCCATCAGGTGCAGGAAGACTTTGTACCGCTCCGGCGGCGCGTCCGCCTCCCAGAATAACGTGACCGGCACCACGTCGCCGGGGGCAAAAGGCCCCTCCCCCAGCGCGTACCCGCGCAGGCGGATGTGCGCCCCCAACTGCACGTCCGCCAGGGTCTGGGGACGGTCTGGCAGGGGGCCCAGGCCGTAAATCGCCAGCCGCACCCGCCCGTACCACCGATTCCAGGCCGGATACGCCCGATCGGCCAGCAGGTTCTCCATCCGCCGCTCCGGGTCGGCCTCCAGGTCCCCCCAGTACAGAACGAACAGCCGCCGGTGGGAATCCAGAATCGGCGCCAGCCACGACTCTACCTGTTCTGGCGTCGGGTGGTACGGCGCCGGGTAGATGGGCATGTCCCCCTGGTAGTAGTATGTGAAGACTTCCCACTGGTTCGGCGCGTTGAGGATGACCGCGTCCCCCGGACGGGCCAGCGACTGGATGTCGGCCACAATCTGGCGGTAGTCGTCGCGGGCGTAGGCGGGATTGAAGTAGAGGTTGCGCAAGGAGGGGAGGAGGAAGAGGACGAGGGCGTAGGGAAGAAAGCGTACTGCGTATTGCGTATTGCGTACTGCGTAAAACGGAATACGGAATACGGAATACGCAACCCGTGAAACGCCCGCGGCCAGGAGAAGGTGGAAGGGCGGAAGGACTGCTAACAGGAACTTGAGGTAGGCCGGTTTGTAGAGGTCAAAGGCGAAGATCAGGGCCAGGGGCAGGAAGAGCCAGAGGGCTAGCATCAGGGTTGCGCCAACCGTTCCCCGACGGGGCCAGAGCCCCAGGATCAGCAAAAGCCCCGCGCCGACCAGGATCGGGCGCGCCGGGAGCATCTCCAGCGTGATCCCCACCGTCAGCACCCGGAAGACGTCCAGCAGGGCCGCGCCCAGCGCGTATCCCCGTCCCGCCGAGGGCCATCCCCGGTCCATCAGCATCTGCGGAAGCCACGGCAGGTAGAGGGCCACCCCCGCGGCCTGCAGGAGCGCCCAGCGGAGGAGGAGACTCCAGCGCTCTGCTCGTCGCCGTAGCCACCAGCCCAGAAACAACAGGTTGTGCACCAGCAGGACGAAGGCGAAGACGTAGTGGGTGTAGAGCCCGGCCGCGGCGACAAGGGGGTAGAGGAGAAGGAAAACCGGCCGGGGGCGACGGTAGAGGCTCCAGAGGAGGTCGGTGGAGGCCGCGGCAAGCAGCCCCAGCAGGGCATACATCCGGGCCTCCTGGGAATAGTAGACCGCCAGGGGAGCGAAGGCTGCCAGGACCGCCGCCCCTGCGCCCACCTCCGGGCCCAGCATCCGCCGCCCCAACCGGCCGATGATGGCGACCGTCAACAAACCGATATAGACCGAGAGCGATCGGACGGCAAACTCGCGGTCGCCGGTCGGGATGCGCCAGAAGTGGAGCAGCAGGTAGTAGCCCGGCGGGTGGATGTCCCCCGCGGCCGCCGCGATGACCAGAGGGATGGGGCGCTGCGCAGCCCGGAGGGCGTTCCCTTCGTCGTTCCAGAAGGACTGCGCGTCCAGCCGGTAGAAGCGCAGAAAGGCCGCCAGGAGCAGAGCCAGGATCAAACTCAACGTGTACAAACGACGAACCATATCGGGTTTCATCTCACGCAGTGGTGTAGTGGTTAATCTGGCTACCTGACAGTTTTCCAATAGGACGCGGATGGACGCAGACAAGC
>CAKZOY010000377.1 GCA_937138275.1 uncultured Chloroflexota bacterium | reverse complement strand
ACGTAATACGTAATAATAAGAAGGAGGCCCACATGCTGAGAAGCGAAGTGCTACCGTCGCCTGCTCCGATGCATATCCCGGACGGGTTTTTGAGCATCGGGGTGATCGTGGTCTGCTGGGTGCTGGCAGTCGTCGGGGTCGGGCTGGCCCTCTGGCGCACCCGTCAGACGCTGGGAGAACGGCAGGTACCCGTGATGGGTGTCCTGGCCGCGTTCATCTTCGCCGCGCAGATGCTGAACTTCACCGTCGCCGGAGGGACCTCTGGCCATCTGCTGGGCGGCGCACTGGCAGCCATCCTCCTGGGCCCCTGGCCCGCGATGCTGGTGATGACGACGGTCGTCGCCATCCAGGCCCTGCTCTTCCAGGACGGCGGCGTTCTGGTGTTGGGGGCGAACATCCTGAACATGGCCGTCATCGCCCCCGTCGTCGCCTACGGATTCTACCGGGGTGTGCGGGTACTGCTGGGCAACCGCAAGGGGAGCACGCTCATCGCCGGGTTCGTCGCCGCCTGGGTCTCCATCGTGGTGGCCGCGATCGCCTGCGCGATTGAACTGGGCTTCTCCGGCGTATCGCCCATCGGCATCGCCCTGCCCGCCATGGCTGGTATCCACGCCCTCATCGGCATCGGCGAAGGACTGATCACCATCGGCGCGCTGGCGCTGGTGACCGCCGTCCGGCCCGACCTGGTGGAGGCCGAAAAACCGGGCGCTCCCCTGGGAATGCGCTGGGTGCTGGGAGGACTGGTCGTCGCCATCGTTCTCGCACTGCTCTCCCCGCTGGCATCTCCACACCCGGACGGCCTGGAACGGGTGGCGGAAAACCTGGGCTTCATTGAGCGGGCACAGGACCCTCTCTACGAGGTCATCCCGGACTACGTCTTCCCCGGCATCTCCAATGAGACACTGGCGACCATCGCCGCCGGAGTGGTGGGGACTCTTATCGTCTTCGGGGTCGCCGTCGGCTTAGCCGCCCTGTTCCAGCGGCCCCGCCCGGCATAGGAGGCGGGAAAAACCACAGAGGCACAGAGGGCACAGAGAAACACGGAGGAATTCTATAAACTCTTTCGTGCCCTTCGTGTAACCCTTCGTGTCCTTTGTGGTTATAAAAAATATGCACCTGCACGCGCTGGATAGTTATCTACCCAAGGAGAGCATCGTCCACCGGCTGGACCCGCGGGTCAAGTTGGCGCTGACGGTCCTTTTCATCCTCACCGCCACCCTGACGCCCGACCGGAAATGGGCCGTCTTCGGGCTGCTGGAAGGGCTCATTTTGCTTGCCATCTTCGCCTCGCGGGTCGGAATGGGGATAGTCCAGAAGCGATCGGCGCTGGCGATGCCCTTCGTCCTGGCCGCGCTGACGGTGGTCTTTGTGCCGGGGGCGCCGGGGACGGCCCATATTCCCATCCCCGGCACTCCGTGGGCCGTCTCCGTCGCCGGTCTGTGGCGGTTCGTCTCTATTGCCGTCCGGTCCTACCTTTCCGTCCAGGCGGCGGTGCTCCTGGCTGCTACCACTCCCTTCCCCGACCTGCTCTGGGGGATGCGCGCGCTGAAGGTGCCCCGTCTCCTGGTCGCCATCGGGGGATTCCTTTACCGCTACCTCTTCGTTCTGGCTGATGAGGGGCGCCGGATGATGCAGGCGCGGGAGACCCGGTCGGCCGTTCCGGCGGGCCGCAAAGGCGGCGGGACGATCTCCTGGCGGGCGCGGGTAACCGGCGCGATGGCGGGGACCCTTTTCCTGCGGGCCTACGAGCGGAGCGAGCGCATCTGGGCAGCGATGGTCGCGCGAGGATACGACGGTGAAGTGCGGATGCTCTCCGTCCCCACCCTCCGTCCAACCGATCTGAGGATCGGTGTCCTGGTAACGGTTGCGCTCATTATGCTACTCCTTGCAGGTCGCATCGGGTGAGCACAGAGGAGGTCAAATGTCCGGCGAGCATCACGTTCACGAACACGCCAGCAAGGGTCCGTCCGATGATCTGACCCGGCTGGCGCTCTTGCTGCCGCACTGGATAGAGCACAACGCCGAGCATGCCGACGAATTTCGGCGCTGGGCCGAACGGGCGCGGGATGCTGGTCGCGACCATATCGCCTATCACCTGGAAATGGCCGTTCAGGCTCTGACGGAGGCGGTTCAGGCACTTCAGGGCGCGCAAGCCCATATGGAAGGCA
>CAKZOY010000376.1 GCA_937138275.1 uncultured Chloroflexota bacterium | reverse complement strand
GGCGGACGATCCGTCCGCCCTCGACGGGGAGGGGGTAAGGGGGAGGGGCAAATGAAACCGGCATAGAACTGGACGATTAGGTTTATCACTACCTATCGGAGTGACCACCGGCTCGTGGTATCCAGAACGCTATTTTCATGCTTTATGGTGCCCTTGGGGGCATGTTAAACTGTGGTGAACTGTTATGCAAGGCTTTGCTTTGAGCCGGAGGGTTTCGGCCTCCGGCTATCATCTTTCACCCCGGAGGAAGAGATGGCCCGCAGAAACTGGCAATTGGACCTGCAGGACCTGGGCACGGCCGCAGCGACGGTCGGAGTGGGGCGGGCGGTGGAGCGTTCCTGCATCGGCTGAATCGTCGGAATGGTGACACTCATCCTCATCGTGCTGTGCGTTGCCCTTTATGGGCTGACGTGGTACGGGCTGACGCGGAGCGGCATCGCCGAACGGTTGCCCCAGCCAATTGGGGGAGCCCTGGGCATGAGTCTTTTCGTCGGCTTATTCGTCGTCATTATTCTGGCAGGACTGGTGGGCAACTGGCTGCGCCGCCTGCTCTGGCGCGCGCTGCTCCGGCGCTCGGCAAGACGGTGACCCCAAGGACATTTTTTCCCCGGGCTGCTGAATAAAGGGGCCGACCGTTGACCGACTATATCGCGATTGTCACCGGGGCTTCCAGCGGTATCGGGCGGGCAACTTCTCTGGCGCTGGCAGCGGAAGGGTGTCACATCGCCCTGGCCGCCCGCACAGTCCCGGCGCTGGAAGCAGGCGCCGAGGAGATCCGGCGTATGGGGCGACAGGCGCTGGTCATCCCCACAGATGTGACCCGCCCCGAAGAGGTGGAGCGCCTGGTCGCGACGACGCAAGACCCGTGGGGGCGGGTGGACATCGCCGTCGCTGCCGCAGGCATCTACGTCCGCCGCCCCGTAGTGGACCTGACCGTCGCCGATGTGGAGCGCTCTATGGCCACCAACTTCTACGGGGTTCTCCACCTTGTCCTGGCCATTCTCCCCGTTATGCGCCAGCAACGCCGGGGCCATCTGGTGTTGATCAGTTCCGTGGATGGCAAAAAGGGCATCCCTCCAGATACCCCCTACGTGGTGGCGAAGTTTGCCGTCGTGGGGCTAGGGGAGATGCTGCGGCAGGAACTGCGGGAGTGGGGCATCCACATTTGTACCGTATGTCCGGGAAGGGTGGATACGCCGATGATCGCCCACATAGAGGTTCCCTGGATTTCGGCCAAAATCCCCCCACAGCGGGTGGCCCGGGCCATCGTGCGAGCCATCCGACGGCGCCAGCCCGAGGTCATCCTCCCGGCCCAGGCAAAACTCCTGGTCTACCTGAACGCCCTTTTCCCCCGCATCGGGGATTGGGGCGTCCGCTTTTTCCACCTGGAAGGGCGAGAGATTTCCCCTCCCCGGTGATGGGAACGGCATAGTATAACCCTTCACACCCAACGGAGGACGTCGTAGAAAGTATGGCTATTCCGTTCGCTCCCCTTCTGAACCGACCCATTCACCCGTGGTTGCGGCAGGTGCGGGTGACGTTTCTTCCCGGACCGCTGACCGCGTTCCTGCGGGAGGTGCTGGAAGGGCTGCGGGAGCGGTTTCGCTCCTGGGGCCACACCATTCAGGAAACTCCTGACGATTCCACTGATGCCATCCTGACCACTGCGAATTTCGGTGAACCAGTTCCCTGGCATCGGGCGTTTCTGCTCTCTTTTCGGCGCCGCTTCCGGTTGCGTCGGACGCCGGCCGTGTACACGCTGACTCACACCACCCCCGCTGAGTTTCAACGCCTTCTGGAGCGCCTGGAGAACGGTCTCCGGAAAGAAGAGCCGGACCCGGCCGATTTCGCCTTCCCCGGGCTTGCCTCTCGGGCGTACCAGGCCCTCTTTGACCAGGGCAGGCGAGGAGGGGCTATCCTGGCCCTTGCTCGCTTGCTCCAGGCCCAGACAAAAAGCCTGAACGTCCTTCTGGCCGTGGGGGAGAACAGGCTGGAGGAGATGTACTTTTTCAACCTGGTGGGTGCTCATCTCCGCAGTGCCTTCCCCGATCCAGTGGCCACGTATGAGGATGTGGTGTTACGAGTGGTCACTATGCTCAGCGCCGCCCCGGTGACCGACCACGAGGTACTGCCCGAACCGATCCCTGCCGCGGTCTGGCGCTCTCTTTCCACCCCCAGGGCGATGCAGATGGCCAGCCGCGAACTGGATCGCCGCCAGTTCTTTACCGCTATGATCCGGATCGCCGATCTGGTGGACGTTCCTTTCCTCTCCGACGCCGTCGCCAGCCACTACAGTGAGGGATGTTTTGCCACCTGGGACCCCGTTCTCAGTGGCCTGATCGCTACAGCCACTGGGAGCATACACGAAGTGGATAAGGGAAATATCACTGAAAACGACCTGGCTGTCATCGTCGGTGTCCGTTCCGATGGGAAAGGAGCGATCGTGCGCCAGGTTGCTGGGCGTCCCGAGGTGTTCCCTTCCTCCGAGGCGGTGGAGATGATGGAGATGGACTATCCACTCCCGCGTGTAGCGCTTCCACCGGAGTGGGGGACCGTCGGAACGGTGCCCGTCATCCGCTCCAAACTCCATGGCCACCGGGGGATCGCCGCCTACGACCCCCGATGGGTGGAGTTCGTCCCTCTGGATTTGCCCTATTGTTACTACCCTGTTTCCTGCGCCACCGATGCCCAGGCGTGGGCGGTGCGGGAAACGTTTGCCCGCTCAGAGGCCCTCCGTAACCTTAATGACCCCCGCGTGGTGGTCTTCACTATCCTGCCGGGACACGGCGTTGTCCTGGCCGAAAAATGGGTTTGGGGCAAAGCCCCTTTCCAGGCTATCTGGGAACTGATGGATAGCGGCGGTTTGGTGGTGGATAGCCGTGTCCCACAGGGCCCCGTCCCCGAAGTGGAAGGCCCCGATGGCCGCCGGTGGCTGCGGCCCTCTGGGTAAAACGGAGGTTCCGATGTCCTTGACCCATCTGGACGAAAAAGGGGCTGCCCGAATGGTGGACGTCTCGGAGAAATCCCCCACCGTCCGGGAGGCCATCGCCGCTGGGGAGGTCTGGATGCAGCCCCATACGCTGGCCCTCATCCAGTCCGGCGGCGTCCCCAAAGGAGATGTCCTCGCCGTGGCCCGGGTGGCCGGGATTATGGCGGCCAAGCGCACCCCTGAACTGATCCCCCTCTGTCATCCCCTGCCCATCACCGCGGTGGAGGTGGACTTCACGTTTGACGAAGAGCGCTCCGTCGTCGGCATCACCGCGCGCGTCCGGTGTACGGGCGTGACCGGGGTGGAGATGGAGGCGCTGACGGCGGTGACCGTCGCCGCGCTGACCATCTACGATATGTGCAAGGCAGTGGACCGGGGGATGCGCATTCAGAACGTCCGGCTGATCCGGAAAAGCGGGGGGAAGAGCGGGGAATGGACTGCGGAGTAATGCAGAATGCAGGGTAGAAATGCAGAATGGTTGGTGGAGGGGAAATGGGGAGTGTGAAAGGGAAGGTGGTGGCGGTTTGTGTGAGTGAGAAGAAGGGGACGACGAAGGAGAATGTGGGGCGGGCGGTGCTGCGCCCCGATTGGGGCATAGAGGGGGACGCCCACGCCGGCTCCTGGCACCGCCAGGTCTCCCTGCTGGCCTGGGAGTCCATTGAGCAGATGCGCCAGCGCGGGCTGGATGTGCGGGAGGGCAGTTTCGCCGAAAACATCACCACCCGCGGGATTGAACTGCATACCCTCCCCGTGGGCACCCGCCTGCGGGTCGGGAAGACGTTGCTGGAAGTGACCCAGATCGGTAAACTATGCCACACCGGCTGCGCCGTCTTCCAGTTGGTGGGGGATTGCATCATGCCCCGCCAGGGGATTTTCGCCCGCGTCCTGGAAGGCGGCGAGGTCGCCGCAGGCGATGAGATTGAGGTGGTGATGGAGAGCGCTTGTAACTTGTTGATTCCATAAAGGGGCCTGTGCAGCAAATCGTTTCGCGGGAGAGGCGCGCCCGTGAAAAGGGGGAAAGTGGGGTTTGTGGGGGCGGCTTCGCCGCCCCCACAAACCCCACACCCCACCCCTTTCCCATATGGGGCAAATCGCCGCGCAAGCCCGCTCACTCCCCCGCTTGCCCCCCGACCCAGGGCGTGTTATAATCGTCCCGTAAAACCCCACTGGAACGGAGGCTTTTCGGAGAATGAGCACATACCTGTACATCGTCCAGATCATCCTGGGCATCGCTCTGACGGTCGTCATCCTGATGGACGTGCGCGCCAGCGGGATGGGCGCCATCTTCGGCAGCGGCGAGACGTCCATCTACCGCACCCGACGCGGCGTGGAACGCACCCTGTTCATCATCACCATCATCCTCTCCGTCCTCTTCTTCATCATCGCCATCATCAACGCCGTCGTCACCGGCCCCGCATAGGCGCAATGGGGCGAAGCGTTCGCTGGCCGCTCCTGCTCATCGGCGCGGGGGCTACGCTGGTCGGCGTCGCCCTCATCTATCTGGCCTTCACCTACACCACTGTCACCGTACCAACCACCGGCGGGACGTACGTGGAGGGAGTGGCCGGATACCCCCACGCCATCAACCCGCTCCTGGCGGCCTACAACGACGTGGACCGGGACCTCTGCGCCCTGCTCTTCAGTGGCCTGACTCGCTTGAACGCCCAGGGGGCCGTGGAGCCCGACCTGGCACTTAAATGGGAAGCATCACTGGACGGGTTGACCTATATCTTCCACCTGCGCAGCGGCCTCCACTGGCAGGACGGCACTCCCCTGACCGCCGACGACGTCCTTTTCACCGTCGGGCTGATGCAGGACCCGGACTTCCCCGGATCACCCGACATCGGCGCCCTCTGGCGCACCGTCCAGGTCTTCAAGGACGATGCCCGGACCATCCGCTTCGTCCTCGCCGAACCGTTCGCCCCGTTCCTGGACTACACGACCTTCGGCATCCTCCCGGCCCACCTGCTGGAAGGGACACGGGCAGTGGACCTGCCATCGCTGGACTTCAACCTGCAGCCGGTGGGTAGCGGGCCGTTCCAGGTGAGCGAAGTGGAAACCCAGGAGGGGGAAATCCTTTCGGTGCTCCTGCGGCCCAATCCGTACTACTACGGCGCCAAACCGTACCTGGAGGGAGTCCGTTTCCGGTTCTACCCGTCGTACCAGAGCGCCTTCCGCGCCTTCCAGGCCGGAGAGGTGGAGGGGGTGGGCCGGATTACCCTGCAGGAATTGCCCCAGGCCCAGCAGGAAGATGAACTCAACCTGTACTCGGCCCCATTGGCCGACCAGGTGCTGATTTTCCTTAACCTGGCGAAAAAAGACGAATTGCCCTTCTTCCAGGAGAAGGAAATCCGGCAGGCGCTCCTCTACGGCCTGGACCGACAGGGATTGGTGGACCGCGTCCTTTCCGGGCAGGCGATCGTTGCCCACAGCCCGATCCTCGCCAGGACCTGGGCCTATCACGAGGGCATTCGCCACTATGAGTACGACCCGCAACAGAGCCGCGCGCTGCTGGACGAGGCCGGATGGGTCGCGTCCTCCGGAGCGAGCGTTCGGAGCAAGGGAGAACAGGCCCTTTCCTTCACCCTTCTGGCATCCACGGACCCTGTCCAGACGGCCGTCGCGCAGGAGGTGGCCCGCCAGTGGCGGGAGATCGGGGTGAACGCCAGCGTCGTTTCCCTTCCCCCGCTGGAATTACGGGACGCGCTGGAACGGCGGGACTACCAGGCCGCGCTGGTGGAACTGGCCCTTCCCGGCAACCCCGACCCCTACCCACTGTGGCATCAGACCCAGATCGCTTCCGGACAGAACTACGCCGGACTGGACCACCGGCGGATCAGCGAAATCATAGAGACGGCCCGTATCACGGTGGACCCGGCCCGGCAGGCCGTCCTGTACCGGGAATTCCAGGAACTCTTTGCCGACGAAGTCCCGGCGCTCCTGCTCTACCAGCCGATCTACACCTACGGTGTCCACGAAAAGGTGCAGGGCGTACAGATCGGGCCGTTGATGACTCCTTCCGACCGTCTGGCGACCATCTCTTCGTGGTACATCGCCACCCGCCGGGTCATCGTCAGCCAGGCGGAAATGCAGAGAAGATGATGCGCCTATGGCCGAACAGCGGATTCTGGTGGTAGACGCAAACGAGGCGTTCGCAACTCTCCTCCAGCAGTGTCTGGAGGATATGGGAGGTCTGCGCGCCGACATCGCCGAAAATGGGCGCGATGCCCTGCGTGCCACGGCATCTACCCGGTACTCTATGGCGATTGTGGATATGGACCTCCCCGATCTCCCCGCCCCGCAACTGGTCCGCGCCCTGCGTCAGGAGCACCCGGACCTCCGGCTGATGGTCATCCCGCTGGAGGGAGACGCCGTCCCCGCCGAACTGACCGACGTCTCCATCCAGGGGACGCTCTCCAAACCCTTCTTCCTGCCCGAACTGCCCGACCGCATCCGGCAGGCCCTCTCCCGCCCGATGGGGACGGCCCAACCGGAAACGGCCCCCCCTCTTCCGCCGCCCGCGGGGGGAGAAACCCCGTCCGTGCTTCCGCTGATGTCCCGCCTGGCCCAGGAAGTGGGCGCGGAGGCCGTCCTGCTCATCCGCAACGGAGAACTGATCGCCCATACGGGCCGGATGAGCGAGAACGGGATGACCGCCCTCACCTCCCTCGTCTCCGACGCCTGGCGGACCTCCACGAAAGTCGCCCAGATTCTGGGCAAAGAGCACCTGCGCTTTGAACAGAGCATTGAGGGGGCCGAGTATCTCCTGTATTCCCTGGCGATTACAGAGGACCTCCTCCTTTCCGTCGTGGTGGCGGGAAAGGTCCCCCTGGGGATGATCCGCCACCGCGCCAAAGAGACCGCCGAGGCCATTCGGGAAACCATAGGCCGATGAGTCCCAAACTGGTGCTGATAGACGGACATGCGCTGGCCTACCGGGCCTTCCACGCCCTGCCGCTGGAGGGATTCGCCACCCGCAACGGCGAGCCCACCAACGCCACCTACGGCTTCACCTCCACCCTCCTCCACATCCTCCAGGAGCAGAAGCCCGACTACATCGCCGTCTGCTTTGACGCCGGTCACTCCGGACGAGACGAAATCTACTCCGAATACAAGGCCCATCGCGACCGGATGCCCGACGAGATGCGCGTCCAGATGGAGCGCATCCGCCAGATTGTCCAGGCCTTCGGTATCCCCATCATAGAGATGTCCGGCGTAGAGGCCGACGACCTCCTGGGCGCCCTGGCGCGCCAGGCGGCCGAGCAGGGCGTGGAGACGGTCATCGTCACCGGAGATAAGGACCTCCTGCAACTGGTGGCGCCGGGTGTGAAAGTCTTCCTGGCGGGCCGCCGCCTATCCGACGGAATGGTGTACGACGAGGAGGCCGTCCGCACCCGCTACGGCGGCCTCTCCCCTGCCCAACTGCGGGACTTCAAGGCCCTGGTGGGGGATAAATCCGACAACATCCCCGGCGTAGCGGGCGTGGGGGAGAAGACAGCCACCGACCTCCTGCGCCGCTACGGCTCTCTGGAGGCCATCTACAGCCATCTGGACGAGGTCACCCCGCCCCGCTACCGCGAGGCGCTGGAAAAGAACCGGGACGCCGCCTTCCTCAGCCAGCAACTGGCGACCATCCGCACCGACCTGCCGGTCCAACTGGACCTGAAGTCCTGCACCGTCCACAACTACGACCGCGCGCGGGTCACGGAACTCTTTCGTCAACTGGAATTCCGCTCCCTCCTGGACCGACTCCCTCCATCCGGCGGGGCCCCGTCCGAAGGGATGGCCCGTCAACTGACCCTTTTTGAAGTGCCCGAAAAGCGGGAACCGGCCCGCCGTCCCGCCCCCACCGTCGCCCACATCGTCCGGACGCCGGAGGAACTGGCCGCGCTGGTGGAGAGACTGAGCCGCGCCCCGGCGATTACCTTTGACACCGAGACCACATCCGAAAACCCTATGCAGGCGGACCTGGTGGGACTGGCCTTCACCGACCGGGAGGGGGAGGGCTGGTACATCCCGATCGGTCACCGCCGCGGGGAACAGTTGCCCAGAGAGCGGGTACTGGAGACGTTGCGGCCTCTTTTGGAGGACCCCCGTCTCCCCAAGCAGGCCCACCACGCCAAGTACGATTTGACCGTCCTGGCCCGCTGCGGCATCCGGGTGCAGGGGTTGGCCTTTGATACGATGATCGCCGAATGGCTCACCGACCCCGCCAGCCACAACCTGGGCCTGAAGAGTCTGGCCTTCATCCGCCTGGGGGTGGAGATGACCACCATCCAGGACCTCATCGGCTCCGGGCGGAAGCAGATCACGATGGCCGAGGTCGCCATAGAGGACGCCGCCCCCTACGCCGCCGCCGACGTGGATATGACCTACCGCCTGGTGCGGGTCCTGGAGCGGGAGTTGCGGGAGAAGGGGCACTGGGACCTCTTCGTGAACCTGGAACTCCCCCTGGTGGACGTCCTGATGGAGATGGAGATGGCGGGGGTGGCGCTGGACGTCCCCTTCCTCCGGCGGATGTCCGCCGAACTGGACGCGCGGCTGCAGGCGCTGGAGGCCGAAATCCAGCGGATGGCGGGCTTTCCTTTCAACGTCAACTCCGGCCCGCAACTGGCCGAAGTCCTTTTCGGCGTCCTGCGCCTGCCCACCCAGGGCGTGCCCAAAACCCCCACCGGCCGCTACTCGCTGACGGCGGGGGTGCTGGAATCGCTTCAGGGCGCCCATCCCATCATTGAGCGCATTCTGGAACATCGGGAACTCTCCAAACTGAAGTCCACGTACCTGGACGCGCTCCCGGCGCTGGTGAACGAGCGCACCGGTCGGCTGCACACCTCCTACCACCAGACCGGGACGGTCACCGGGCGGGTCTCCTCCAGCGACCCGAACCTGCAGAACATCCCCATCCGTTCCCCGCTGGGGCGGCAGGTACGGCGGGCCTTCATCGCTCAGCCCGGATGGGTCCTCCTCAGCGCCGACTACTCCCAGATTGAACTGCGCGTCGTCGCCCACATCTCCGGCGATCCCGGCCTGATCGCGGCCTTCCAGCGCGGCGAGGACATCCACGCCTCCACCGCTGCGGCGATTTTTGAGGTGCCCATAGACCAGGTAACGTCCGACCAGCGCCGCTTTGCCAAGCAGGTCAATTTCGGCCTCATCTACGGGATGAGCGTCCAGCGGCTGGCCCGCGACGCGGGTATCCCCCTGGGCGAGGCGGAGAATTTCGTCAACCAGTATTTCGGACGGTTCCCCAACGTGCGGGAGTATCTGGACCGGACGCTGGCCCAGGCCAAGAACCGGGGCTACGTGGAGACCATCCTGGGGCGGCGGCGGTATTTCCCCGTCCTGCAGAGCGTTGCGCCGGGGCAGGAGCAGGCCCGGCGGCGGGCGGAGCGGGAAGCGGTCAATGCCCCCATTCAGGGCTCCGCCGCCGACATCATCAAACTGGCGATGCTCCATCTGAGCCGCGCCCTCAGAGAGCGCAGGCTGGCGGCCCGGATGATCCTCCAGGTCCACGACGAACTGGTCCTGGAGGTCCCCCAGGATGAACTCCCTGTTGTCGCCCCTCTGGTGCGGGAGGTGATGGAGTCCGTCTACCCCCTGCGGGTCCCCCTCAAAGTGGACCTGAGCGCGGGGCCGAATTGGGGGGAGATGGTGGATTGGAAGGTTGGTGAATTGGGGAATCGGTAGATTGGTGGATTAGGAAATTGGTGGAGAAGGAATTTTGGTCGCTTGCGGGCTACTCCCCTCTCTGTGCGGCGAGTGTCGCGACGGTAGAGAGGATCGGCGTTTGTGATCGGAAAAACCGGCTGACCTGCTGCCGGGGAGAATGAGAATGAACGTCGCACCGCAGATATCCTGGGGACTCACCGCCGTGCCGGGCATCCGCGTCGGCCACGCCACCGACCCGGTCGGGCTGACCGGATGCACCGTTGTGCTGTGCGAGGAGGGTGCCGTGAGCGGGGTGGACCAGCGGGGCGGTGCCCCGGGCACCCGCGAGACCGACCTCCTGCGCCCGATGCACCTGGTGGAGAAAGTCCACGCCGTCCTGCTAGCCGGGGGTTCCGCCTTCGGCCTGGCCGCCGCCGACGGCGTGATGCGCTACCTGGAGGAACGCGGCATCGGCTACGATACGATGGTGACGAAGGTGCCCATCGTCCCGGCTGCCATCCTTTTTGACCTGAACGTGGGCGATCCCCGCGCCCGCCCTGACGCAGCGATGGGCTACGCCGCCTGCCAGGCCGCCAGCGACGGCCCGGTGGCGGAGGGGAACGTCGGCGCGGGCACCGGCGCCACCGTGGGCAAAATCCTGGGCATCGGCCGGGCGATGAAATCCGGCATCGGCACCGCCGCGGCCGACCTGGGAGGAGGCCTTGTGGTGGCGGCGCTGATGGCCGTCAACCCCCTGGGCGACGTGGTGGACCCCGCCACCGGAGCGATTCTGGCGGGGGTGCGTCGCCCCGATGCCGACGAACCCGCCGACACCCTTGCTCTGATGCGCATCCTTCTGGGCGGGGCCTCCCCCTTCGCCGCCATTTCCAATACCGTCATCGGGGTCGTGGCGACCAACGCCCAACTGACGAAGGAACAGGCCAACAAAGTGGCCCAGATGGCCCAGGATGGGCTGGCGCGGGCGATCCGCCCGGCCCACACGATGTACGATGGGGACACCATCTTCGCCCTGGCGACCGAGGAGAAGCCCGCCGACGTGAACCTGATCGGCGCCTTTGCGGCGGAGGTGGTGGCGCAGGCCATCGTGCGCGCGGTGAAGGCCGCTGAGGGGCTCCCCGGCCTCCCCGCCTGGCGCGACCTGCGGTGGGGGTAGAGATGGGATGGGGGTTTCGGGTGGCTTTTGAAACGGTGACCGTCTGAGCGCCCTGCGGCCCAACATACGCGTCGTGCGGACGCAGTCTCGCTATGCGGGGAGCAACCGCCAGGGGACGGCCAATGTCGTACCGCCCGGTGCAACAAATCATCCAGCGATGAGGAAGCCCTCAACTCTGGCCTTTCTCCCCCGCTGCGGGCGAGACCTCACCCTCACCCCGTCGCCTTCGGCGACACCGAGGAGGGTTGGGGGAGAGGGTGAGGTTTCCCCCCAGCCGAACAGGTTGAACAATTACCTGAACCCTACCCCTGCGGAGGCACAATGGCCGAACAACCGATGGAATCTCTGACCACCCTCTTGTGGGAACGACTGCAACAATTCCAGCCCGTCGTCGTCACCGAGGACGTCGGCACGGTGATGGAGGTGGGCGACGGCATCGCCCGCGTCTCCGGGCTCCCCACCGTCCAGATGAGCGAACTGGTGGAATTCCCCAACGGCGTCCTGGGGATGGCCTTCAACCTGGAAGTGGATAACGTCGGCATCATCATCCTGGGCGAATATACGGACATCAAAGAGGGCGACCTCGTCCGCCGCACCGGGCGGATCGTCTCCGTGCCCGTGGGAGATGCCCTCCTGGGCCGCGTCGTGGACGCGCTGGGCCGCCCGGTGGACGGCAAAGGCCCCATCCGCACCGACAAGTACCGCCCCATAGAGCGCATCGCCCCCGGCGTCGTCATGCGCCAGAACGTGGATACCCCCGTCCAGACCGGCATCAAGGCCATAGACGCGATGATCCCCATCGGCCGGGGCCAGCGGGAACTCATCATCGGCGACCGCCAGACCGGTAAAACCGCTATCGCCATAGACACCATCATCAACCAGAAGGGGAAAGACCTGTACTGCATTTACGTCGCCATCGGGCAAAAGCGGGCCCAGGTGCGGCAGGTGGTGGCAACGCTGGAACGGTACGGCGCGATGGAGCATACCGTCGTTGTGGTCGCCTCCGCCTCCGAACCGGCGGCGCTTCAGTACATCGCCCCCTACGCCGGATGCGCCATCGGGGAGGAGTTTATGGAGAGCGGGCGGGACGCGCTGGTCATTTACGACGACCTCTCCAAGCATGCCTGGGCCTACCGGCAGGTCAGTCTCCTCCTGCGGCGGCCCCCCGGCCGGGAGGCCTACCCCGGCGACATCTTCTACCTCCACTCCCGCCTGCTGGAACGGGCGGCGCGCCTGGCGAACCACTACATCATCGTCCCGAAGGACGCCCCCGAGGGCGCGACCGAAGGGGTGGATGGACAGGTCTACGTCGGACCGCTGGGCCGGGAACGGGCCGAAGAGCGGCTGAAGGAACTGGGCGACGGGTACGAAATCCGCAAGAAGCCCGGCACTGGGGGGAGCCTCACCGCCCTGCCCATCGTGGAGACCCTCCTGGGGGACGTCACCGCCTATATTCCCACCAACGTCATCTCCATCACCGACGGTCAGATTTATCTGGAGACCGACCTGTTCAATGCGGGTATCCGTCCGGCGATCAACGTCGGCATCTCCGTCTCCCGTGTCGGTGGCGACGCCCAGACGAAGGCAATGAAGCAGGTGGCGAGCGGGCTGCGGCTGGACATGGCCAGTTACCAGGAACTGGCGGCCTTCGCCCAGTTGGGCTCCGAACTGGACGAGGCGACCCAGCGGCGGCTGGACCGCGGCCGTCGGCTGACCGAAATCCTCAAGCAGCCCCAGTACGAACCGGTCCCGCTGGAGGAGCAGGTCATCATCATCTACGCCGGGACCCATGGCTACTGTGACCATGTGCCGGTGGCGAAGATGCGGGAGTACGAGCGGGCGCTGCTGAACTCCATGCGGCTGGAGCACCCGGAGATCGGTGCCGACATTGCGGCCCGCAAAGCCCTGACGAAGGAAACAGAGGAAGCCCTGCAGGCGGCCCTGGAGGAATTCAACCGACGCTGGAGAGCGTAGCATGGAAACCCTGAGGGAAATCCGCCGACGGATTCGCAGCGTCCAGAATCTGGCCCAGATGACCCGGGCGATGGAGGCCGTCTCCGCCTCCAAGGTGCAGAAGGCGCAGGCGGCAGTGATGGCGACCCGCCCATACGCCCATCGCGCCTGGGAGGTCATCGTCAACCTTTCCGGCGTGCGGGGCATCCCCCTGCATCCCCTGCTGACCGTCCGCGAGCCGGTCCGTTCGGTCCTTCTGGTCGTCTTCACCAGCGACCGCGGCCTCTGTGGGGCGTACAACCACAACAT
>CAKZOY010000375.1 GCA_937138275.1 uncultured Chloroflexota bacterium | reverse complement strand
CTTGTCTACTTCTTCCTTGTCTACTTCTTCCTCGTATAATCCGGGAGCAAGATAGGGGAGACCACTCCCGTATTGACCCCCGCCTCCTCCAGTTCCCGGTTCCATTTCTCCAGATGGGCCAGGGTGGGTTTGCCGGGTTTCACCTGATGGGACCAGAGCGCGGCGTTGCGGCCCGACCGTCGGCCAAAGACGAGAATTTCCAGCAGGGAATTGCCCATCAGCCGGTTGTGGCCGTGGACGCCCGCGCTCACCTCCCCGGCGATGAACAGGCCGGGGATCTCGGTAGAGCCATCGGCGCGCAGCCGCACCCCGCCGTTCTGATAGTGCAGAGTCGGGTAGACCAGGATCGGCTCCTTCGTCATATCAATCCCGAAGCGGGCAAATTGCCGCACCATCGCCGGGAGCGCCCGCTGGATGGTGCCGGGACCGTGGATGATGTCTATCATCGGCGAGTCCAGCCAGACCCCCACCTGCCCTGTGGGAGTGACGACGCCGTTGCCCCGCGCACACTCCCGGAGAAACGCCGCCGACTCCACATCGCGCGGCTCCAGGGGATAGACGAACTGTTCGCCGTACTTGTTGACCACCTGCGCCCCCAGCCCGCGCACCTTTTCCGTGACCAGTTGTCCCAGAATCTGCTCCGGAAACGCTGCGCCAGTGGGATGGTACTGCATAGATTCCAGATACCCCAGCGGCGCGCTGATCCGGTAGGCCAGCACAACCCCATCGGCCGTGGCGCCGTAGTGGTTGGTGGTGGGGAAGCCCTGATAGTGGAGCCGCCCGCCGCCGCCCGTCGCCAGGATGACGGCCTTTGCCTGGATGTAGCCTTTGGCCCCCGTCTCCAGGTTCATCACCACCGCCCCGACGACCTGACCCTTGTCGTCCAGCACCAGTTCAATCGCCGGGGAGAAATCTATCACCGTGATGTCGGGCTCCCGGTTGCGCACCTCGTCCCGCAGAACCCGCATAATTTCGGCGCCGGTGTAGTCCCGTGCCGAGTGCATCCGCTTGCGGCTGGTGCCGCCCCCATGGGCCTCCACCATCGTCCCATCGGGCTCTTTGTCAAACATCATCCCCAACTCTTCCAGCCATTTGATGACAAAGGGGGCGTCCATCACCAGCGCCTCCACCAGTTCCGGGACGTTGGTGAAGTGCCCTCCGCCGATGACGTCCAGATAGTGGATGGTCGGACTGTCGTTGGGACGGTCGGCGGCCTGGATGCCGCCCTGGGCCATCATCGTGTTGGCATCGCCGAAGCGGAGTTTGGTGACCAGGATGACCTTCGCCCCATTCTCCTGGGCCAGGAGCGCCGCCGACGCCCCCGCCCCACCCCCGCCGATGACCAGCACATCCGTTTCGGCGATGGGCGTGAGGTCAAAGTCCGGCCCGATATGGGGCCGCCCTTCCACCACGTCGGCCAGTTCGTGGGGCATGCGCTGCCCCTTGCTGACCCCAACGCGGATGGCGCGGAAGGTTTCGTCTTTGTAGTCCGGGTGGTAGGCCTTCAGGAGTGCCTCTCGCTCTTCCAGCGACATCGTCGGGAAGGTCTCCTTCAGCCGCCGCGGCCGGGTCGCCTCCACCATTCGGACCGATTCCTGCATCTCCGGCGGATAACCGCTCATATCTCCTCCCGATCAGCGGAATATACCTGAACGGAACTTTTTTCAGAGCGCCGGGTTCTCAGCCAGAAGCAATTTCACCTGCTGACCCGTTGCCTCGTTGATCACCACCAGAGCGCCTTCTTCGTACTGCAATTGCTCATTGGCGTTCAGGAGTTCAATGCCGTAGATTGTCCCATCGGGAGCGATGTCTACCACCAGTTCATCGCTCAGCCGAATGGATTCCACTTCGGCCCGCTTTTCCCGGAAGCGAATGTATGCAATGTTGTAGCGCGGATCATAAGTTAATCTCATCCCCATCTTCCTGTTGAATCTCGTAAAGTCGTATCACCGCCTTCCGGTGAAGTCTCAAAAAGTTATACCACCCCTATGGGTTGAATCTGGCTTGTGATTCCAGAAGGGTGCGATCCTCTGGAGGGTTGATATTTCCCCTCCCCCTACCCCCCTCCCCATTGAGGGCGGACGGATCGTCCGCCCCACAGCCGCACGGGGAGGGGGGATGGGAAAGGGGTTTTTGGGGCGGCGGCTTCGCCGCCGCCCCAAAAACCCCTCTCCTCCCCCCTCTCCCCCGCCCGTCAGGGCAAGGGGGAGAGGGGGGCAAGGGGGGTGAGGGGGATAAAGGGAATCCCTGGCAACAAAGAAGACTTGGAACGAACGCTCGGACTCCCATCAGGGCAAGGGATGGGATACGACTTTTGAGACTTTGTTAAAGACCGGGTGATACGACTTTATGAGAATCAACAGGATGAAAGCGAACCGCCATAAGTTACTCCGGCTCAATGTCCCGCGCTCTGTACCGGGCCTTCAGTTCGTCCACGCTCATATTCTTCAGGGCCTGGATTTCGGGATCAAAGTTGCCCTGGCGGATTTCGTTCAGCCGATCCTCCAGGTGCTGGGAGCGCGGGGCGAGATACCGCCCGTACAGGCGACGAGCGAGAATCGCGATGTTGTACTGGGCCTCCTCCGCCGGACAGCGCGCCGCACAGAGGCCGCACATAATGCAGTCAAAGGAGATGTCGGCCATTCGGGCGATATCGCCGCGCATTCCGGCAGCCATATACGCGCGCACGTCTATCTGCTGCGGGCAGGCCTTGGTGCAGGTGCCGCACCCCAGGCAGCGCAGGACCTCCGGATACAAACTGAAGAGGGTCGTTGGCGTGGGCTCCAATTGGGTAATGTCGTAGATCGCCCGACGGGCCGGGAAGAAGGGCAACTGGGCCAGGTACATATTCGGCTGCACCACCGTCTGGCAGGCCAGGCCGAAGTAGAGTTTGGGGTCGCCCAGGATACGGTAGGCGGTGGCGCATGCCCCGCAGAAGCCGCCCCGACAGCCCACGCCGCGCACCAGTTTATAGCCTGCCCACTCCATCGCCTTCATAATCGTCAGCCCGGCAGGCACCAGATACTGCTTGCCCATAATAAAGACCGGGATCAGGTTTTCCTGCTCCTGCTCGGCCATCGCTCCTCCCGCTTTTCACGCATCACGCTTTACGTTTTACGTTTTACGTAATTACGTAAAACGTAAGGTTTAAGGTTACCGCTCCTCCCCCACCTGCGACCACTCGTCCTCACGGAAGGTGATCAGCGGCAGGGGCTCTTCCACACTGCGGCCGGGGACGTAGTCAAAGACAGCCTGGACCTGTTGGCCGACGGCGCGGAAGACCCGTCCCACGGGCAGGTCCGCGGGACATGCATCGGTGCAGAGCCCACAGCCAATGCAGGAGAGAACCATATGATTGAGCCGGGTCAGGTGGAAAAGCATCGTGTCGGCAGGCAGCCGGTACGCCCCCTTGCGCCGCGCCCAGTTCATATACTGGATGGGCTCGTGGTCCATCACCGGGCTCTTGAAGAGACAGGTCTTGCAGTAGCAGATGGGGCAGACGGTCATGCAGTTGTGGCAGCGGACACAGGCGGCAAAGACCCCTTCCACCCCCTCTTTCTCCATCCGACCGCGGATCTCGGCGAACCACGCGTCGCGGGTCTGGGTGCGGGCCCGGACGACCTTATCCACCACATCGGCCCGCCGACCGTCCTCCGGCGCCGCAGCCAGCCCCATTTTGCCCGCCAGTTCGTCGGAGAGGACGACCGGGATGCCCGCCCCAAGGTCGGCGCCGAAGAGTTCCAGCCGGATGTCGCCGCCCTCGGCCATCGGTTTCTCGCACATCTGGCAGGCGTCGCGGAGGGCATAGCCCGCCTGGGGCGCCAGGTCGCCCGACCGCATCCCCGCCAGAAGCGCCGCCAGGTCCACCCCGCCGTTGGCCCGCATCGTCTGATATACGGGGACGGTGTAGGTGCCGGGACAGTCCATCACCACGGTCACCAGGTCGTCCAGACTGGCCTGCTGGAGTTTGACCAGTTCCACCAGGGCCCGGTACTCGCAGGGGCGCAGGACGGCAGCGATCCGGCCGCGCGGCGCCCGCACCGTCGCCGGGCCGACAACCTGCGCGACGTTCAGCCCCAGGACCGGCGCCAGGGGGACGGCCGCGTCCAGCAGCGCCGGGTCGGCTACCAGCGCCGGGGTGACGCTACCGGCCGGGGTCTCCATCGGCACGAGTATCGCCTCCACCACCCCGGTCTCCAGAAGTTGCCGGAGAAAGTTTCGCAGAGCGGAGATAACATCCTGGTTTTCTACGGGAATCCACGCTTTCATATTTTCTCCTCGGGCAAATTGCGGATTGCAGATTGCGGATTGCGGATTGCAGATTGCAGATTGC
>CAKZOY010000374.1 GCA_937138275.1 uncultured Chloroflexota bacterium | reverse complement strand
GTAGTCAACCACAAAGCGCAGCGGAGCGGCGTTCTGCCGTTCGTAGTCAGCCACGAAGCGCAGCGGAGTGGCGTCCTGCGCTACTCCGCTTCGCTCCGTAGCGCACTACCAACCATTGCGCCCGTTCGTAGTCAGCCACGAAGCGCAGCGGAGGGGCGTTTGGGCACTACTCCGCTTCGCTCCGTAGCGCACTACCAACGCTTTATCGGCGCGGGCCTCTTTGGGCTTGTGCAACGATTCGCCTCCCACAGGAAAGAGGTGGGGTGTGGGGTTTGTGGGGGCGGCTTCGCCGCCCCCACAAACCCCACTCTCCTTTTTTTCAGGGGCACGCGGCTCCCCGAAAGGGATTCGCAGCACAGGCCCCCTTTGCACCCATATTGCCTCTATCGCCAGATGTGCTATAATTTACCCATAATCGGGCGGGATGGGTCACCACTATCTCTCGGGAAAGAGGGCCAACAATGCCTGCGACGAAAAATCCCAGCACAGACCGGGCCGAAGCGTACAACCGACAAGGCCTCCAGGCATACACCGAATGGGATATTGACCAGGCCATAGAACGGTTCCGCGCCGCGATCCGGGTTGCGCCGGAACGGGCCGAGTATCATCTGAACCTCGCCCGGGCACTCTCGCGCGCGGGAGATTTTGACCAGGCCCTGCGGGCTCTGGCCGAATTCCTGCGCCTGGAACCGGATTCCCCCGTCGCCGAACGGTTTGAGCGGCTCTTCGCCCGTGGGCTGGACGAGGTGGAGACCGTCCTCACCGAAAAGATGTCCAACAGCGGTATGCCGATTGATGAAATCGGTGCCGCAATGCAGATGTGGCTGGAATTTCGCATTGCGCTGGGGCGCGAGCCTTTGCAGGTAAAGAAACCGGAAGCCTGGGCCGCCGCCCTGGATTACACCGTCCGCAAAGTCAACCTGCGCAAAGTCGCCCTGCGGGAAATCGCCACTCTGTACGGCGTCAACGAACGGACCATCCGGGAACGGTTTGAGCAACTGGTGGAAACCCTGGATGTGATGCCCTGCGATTACCGTTATTTTGTCGGCGATCAGAACCCGCTGGACAAACTGGTGGAGGCCGCAGAACTCCTGGAACAACTGGAGGCGCGTTTTCGCGAGACATAACTGCTTTTGAGGATACCCATGTACCCGGATAGTGAAATTCTCTTTCCACCCCGATGCATCGTCCAACTGCGCAATCTGCGCGGAGAACAGTGGGCCCGTTTTATTGACCATCTGATGCAGTTGCCCGACGACCACGAGGACGTCCTGGGCTTCTCCCTGATGATGATCCAACTGGGCAGTTGCCTGACCTGTAACCTGGATAGTTACCGGGCGTCCCTGGGGTGCTGCACCTGCGCCCGCCGCACGGTGGCGGGGTTCAAGGGTTCCGATGAGGACCTGATCCGTCTATTTGAAGAAGCGCGCGAAAAAGTACGGGCATACCTGAGAGGCGAAGAGGCCTTTGCCCCATCTCTGGTAGAAGAGGAACTGGAAGAGATAGAATGAGACGGCACCGGCACGGCCTCATTGCCGTCCTCCTGACGTGCCTCGCCCTGACCGGATGCTTTTCTGCTCCCTCCCGTCTGTCTCCATTCTGGTGGACCGGAGAGGAAAGGCCCCTGAATCAGGCGTACGGCTTGCTCCTGCTGGCAGGGAATCCCTTCCACCCCCAACCCCGCACCCTCCCCGACGAACCGGTCGCCCATACCGGGTTTAACCCCTTCGGCATCAACGTCTTCCTAGAACAGGAGGTGGAGGAGTGGAAGCGGGAAAAGACGCTCCAGATTGTCACCGAAGCCGGGTTCCGCTGGATCCGGCAGAGTTTCCCCTGGGAAGATATAGAGATTCACGGCAAGGGGGACTTCGAGGACCGACGGCACCAGCCCTACCGCTCCGCATGGGAAAAGTACGACCACATCGTCGGGCTGGCGGAGAAGTACCATCTGGACATTCTGGCAATTCTGGAAAATCCCCCGGCTTGGTCCCGCGCGGAGGGAGACGCCGCCGGCACCTACGCTCCCCCGGACAACCTGGACGATTACGGGGATTACGTCTACGCGGTGGCTTCCCGATACCGGGGACGGATTCGCGCCTATCAGGTCTGGAACGAGCCGAACATCTACCCCAAATGGGGGGAGCGCCCCATAGACCCGGAGGGATACACCCGACTTCTGTGTGTGGCTTATCGGCGAATTAAAGAGGCGGATCCGGAGGCGATCGTCTTCGCTGCCGCGCTGGCCCAGACCATCGGCTACGACGTCGGACCCGGCCCCTGGACGGGGATGAACGAGATGGTCTTCCTCCAGCGGATGTACCAGGCCGGTGCCGCCTCCTGCTTTGACGGCCTGATCGTCAACGACTACATCCTCTGGTCCGGCCCCTCCGACCGCCGCCTTCGCTCCTGGAACGTCACCTTTGCCCGTCCTGCGTATCTGCGGGATATTATGGTCGCCAACGGGGATGCCTATAAACCAATCTGGCTGGGCGAAATGAACGCCAACGCCGTGCCCGATGACCCCTCCATCCAGGACTGGGGCGCCTACGGGCAGGTCACGCTGGAACAACAGGCCCGCTACGCGCCGCTGGGCTACCAGCGCGCGCTGGAAGAGTGGCCCTGGACCGGCGTCATCTTCTTCTGGTTCTTCAAACGGGCCTCCGACGCGGAGATGAACCAGTCCTGGTACTATTTCCGTATGGCCGATCCCGACTTCACCCTGATGCCGGTGTACGATACGATGAAGGTGTACATCTCCGGTCTGACCCCCACCCTCTACCGGGGCGTCCATCAGGAGGACGACTGGGCGCTGAACTACACCGGGGAATGGGAGACGATGCGGGACCCGGCGGCCGTTCTGGGAGCATATCGGCGGTCGGGAGATCCGGGGGCCGAGGTTTCCTTTGTCTTTAAAGGGCGAACTCTGACGCTGACCCCTGGCCCCGTTCAGGGAGAAGTGGAGGTGCAGATAGACGACGGGTCAGTGCGTCGGTTATCGCTGCATGGGGAGCCGGTTCGTCTCTTCTCTTCCCTGCGCATGGGGACGCACCGGGTACGTGTGGTGCTTCTGGGGGGAGAACTGGGGATAGATAGCCTGTCGGTCCGATGAGCGTTCAGGGGTTGCGGCGGGCCGCTTCGCGGCCCGCCGCAACCCCTTACCCGCAGCGACGCCAGTACCGCTCCGCCGGACGTCCTCCGCCGATCCGCTGCGCATAGGCCCGAAAACGATCTACCAGATCGGCCTCGTCGGCCCAGAAAGATGAAATCTGGGAGCGATAACAGAGCGCTGCCGCAGTCTTCGCTTCCAGAACCGCCTCATCCAGAAAGATGACCTCCGCGTCCCATTTTCCCTCCCCCAGAGCAGATCGCACCGCCTCCTCGTCGTCCGCATAGGGGTAATCCTCGTAGTAGAGACAAGCCCGACCGGTCATCTCCGCCGCCTGCCGAAGATGCCGATGGTCCACGTGTCGGCCGGCGCCCAGGGGTACCACCCAAACCGCCGACGAGGGAAGCGCACCGAGGCGCTGCGCCAGCGCTTCGGTCAGAGCAGCCTCTTCGGGAGCGATCGGCCCCCACAAAGAGGCCCAATCGGGATACAGGAAATGGCCATCGGGCGACCGACGATAGATGCAATCGTGAAAATCCCCGTGAACAGGCGTCGCGCCCAGCAGAGCCAGCGCCTCCCGATCCTCCTCTCGCCGCGCAGCGGGTGCGTCCCTCTCCGCCAACCCCCACCCCGTTTGCAGCAATAGAGCAAAGTCGGAAAGCGGACCGTCCGGGCTTCCCGCGAAGACCGTCACCACCCACACCGATACCCCCATCCGGGCCTGAAGGGCGATCCGTCCTCCGCAAGAGAAAACCGCGTCGTCCAGATGAGGGGAGAGGTAGATCCAATCCGGCGTTTGACAATTTCTTGCATTTGCATATAATTGCATTTGCAACTCCTGGAGGGGGAAATGCCTCACTGCCATACGTTGATCGCGGCGCTGCGCCAGCAGGGATGCCGCCTGACCCCTCAGCGGGAAATGATTGTGGAGGCCCTTGCCCACGGGGGCTGTCATATGACCGCTGAGGAGGTATTGGAGATTGTACGCCAGAAGACGCAGGCCGTCAACATCACCACCGTCTACCGGACGCTGGACCTGCTGGTGGAGAGAGGGCTGGCAACCCGCACCGACCTGGGGGAGGGACGGATCGTCTATGCGACCATCCGACACGGCCCCCACCTCCATCTGGTCTGCCGTTGCTGCGGCCGGGTGATAGAAGCGGATGCCTCTCTGCTGGCCCTTTTGGGCGAGACCATCCACGACCGCTATGGATTCACTCCCCAACTGGAGCACATCGCGCTGTATGGGGTGTGCCGGGAGTGTAACGAAACACGCAATACGTAAAACGTAATACGTAATA
>CAKZOY010000373.1 GCA_937138275.1 uncultured Chloroflexota bacterium | reverse complement strand
CCAGGAAGATTTCTTCTTCAACCATCATTGTCATACCCAAGATCAATATACACCAGTTCCCGTAAAAAGCAACGGGTGTGTTGCCTTACGGATGCATTTCCGTTCTATGGTAAGTTATACCAATTGCATTTGGGCATATCAGATTTGTAGCCCTGGTTTATTAAGCCCTTCCCCCCTTGCCCCCCTCCCCGTTGAGGGCGGACGGATCGTCCGCCCCTACGGCCGCACGGGGAGGAAAGGACAAGGACAAGCCTTGCCCTTACAGGGGGTTTTGGTGCTGGCGGCCTTCGGCCGCCAGCACCAAAACCCATAATTTTTCTCCTACTTTTTTCACGGGCGCGCTGCTCCTCCGAGACGATTTGCTGCACAAGCCCGCTTGTGCCCCCCCTGCTCTCTTCCCTGCCTTACGGATATCATTATACACCCGATTGGTGTTTTTGTTGCAACGAGTTGTCGGGGGCAGACTTAAGCGCCGCGGGAAACGCGCGGGCTTACCCTTTGCGCTCTCCGAGAAGGAGAGAGCTCAGATGCAATCCGGCAGCCTTCACCGCCCGAAGAGTTTCCTCTCCTATCGCTACATCCACCCGCTCCAGTGCATCGTAAACCTGCTCTGCAGGCGCAATCATCAGGGCCCGTTCCAGCATGGACTGGAATTGGCTGCGGCATGCTTCCATATCGGCGGGAAGGCCGGATTTCTGATCCGTGCGACACACGTCTATCAATTTCTTAAACTGTGTTGACCATTCCTCACCGATTGCCGTCCCGCCAAAACGGGCGCACAGGACGGAAAGTGTGCTGCCGACGGTTTCCAGGTATGTCTCGCACAGTGTTTCTGGACTCGTAATCTCACCATTACCGCGTATCGCTTGGGCCAGCAGAGTCTCCAGAGGGGGCCGCTCCCCGGGATGGAGAGGGATTTCAGCCTCGCCAGGAACCAGCAACCAGTAAATTTCTGTGGCGGCTCCCGGTTCTTGAAAGGCCTGAAGGGTGTATAGTTGCCCCCCCAGAATCACTCTTCGGGGTTGGGCATATCCTCTTCGGAGAACTTCTCCAACGATTTCCTGATCCAGGTTGGTTTTTATCCCCAGAATGTTCCCGACAAATTCGCCTGTGGACTCCCCAATTTCGGAGATTTGGAGAACCGGCAGCAGGCGAGGATCAACGAAAAAGGCCCGCCCACCACTATCGGAGATCAGCACACCGACCGCTCGGGAGACGGGTTGAGCCCCGCGCGCCAGCGCTTCCTCCACGTGAATTGTCGGGAAAGGTAGAGCCCAGCGCAAATACAGACCGATCAATATGAGCAAATACGACGCAATATAAAGCAGGTCAAATATCACGCTGGCCAGAGTTACCTGATCGTTCGGATAGTAAAGATTGTTCCATGTCGCGTAGAAGAAAATCTGGTTGGCCAAAATATTTGTCCAGAGACCTACGGCAAGGACGATCCATCTCCGGCCGAGAAATCCTTCCAGAAGGCCCAGGGTCAGCATTGTCGCCCCCGAGAGGAGCACAATATGAGTTGTTTCGTATAGCAGGCTGACCCCAAGTTCCGCAGGGTTTCGCCGCCATTGAGGAAGCATAGGCCCGATAACAAAATACCCGGCCCAGATCACAAATACAAGGATCAAGGCGATGGTCAAGACTCGTTTCCATCCCCGCAGAACAATTCGGAGAAACCCTACTTGAGAGGCGAAGAAAATCGCCAGGGTGATATCCCCGATCAAGTAGAAAAGGTCTGCCAGAGACGGGTATATGTCCAGTTTCAGCACGAACTCGTAGACTGACCAGAGGATTTCTCCGATGGCCCAGCATCCGAAGGCAGCGATCAGGGTTCCCCAGAGGCGGCGCGCGTACCGGCCTTTGGGGAGAGACCGGTAGATGCGGGAGGAGATCCCTGTTGCCATCATCGCCAGGACGATCGGATAACCGTTAGAGACGATGTTGATCAGAGGGAGGCGATCGGGAAAGAAAGCGAACACAAACAGCGCGCTCAGCAGGACCAGTCCCGCGAAAGCAATGACCGGACCAATGGTCTTATAGGTTTGGGTGTTCATTGGAGCCTCCCATTATTCCCGCTGAGTACATTAAAGAGGTTTATGCACCGCCGTCCGGCAAGCCGAGCGCAGCGAGGCGAAGCCTGCCCGATGCGCACTTATCCTGCCATCTACGGCGCTGCGGATGGCGCCGGTTCAGGGCCTATCGCTGGAAGGCCAGGTGTCGGCGTGGGCGGCGTCGCCAGAGGGGGCTCCTGGAGAATACGTAGCGCCTCCTCCAGCAAGTAGTCTGTCACCATCATCACCGGCCCCGGGCCGTTCTGTGTCTTCCGGACGTAGTAAGCGCCACCCGGATGGCGCGCCCCCACCTCCAGCCCCATACTCCGCGCGCCTGCCCAGATGGTCACCCGATAGGTGGGATTCTGAAGGCCATATGCCTCCAGGTCCTCCGGAGCGGGATTCTCTATCGTCCGCCGGATCATCAGTTGAGAGAGCGTATAGGCCAGGGAATCGCAGGTGGCAGCGTCGGCCGGGCCGGTGATCGGCTGCGTCACCTGCCAACCCTCCCCTCCCTTCTCCACTCTCGTCACCGTTCCGGAGATGAGATCAGTCACCTCAATCGCCGTAATCTCCTGGCCCTCTTCCGGCGTCCAGACGTACTGGGTCTCCTCCGGCTTCTCGGCGATCTTGCGGACTTCCAGCAGGTAGTAAGCCACCCCGACGATGACCGCCAGGATCAGCAGCGTAAGCCAGGTGCGTTGTGTCCCCTTCATCGCCGAACCCTCCGCGCTGCCCAGACGATGCCCCCGATCCCCAGGACCAGCAGGGGCAGGAGAATGACCAGCACCAGGAACAGAGCGTTGCGCACCAGATTGCTCCGAATGGTCACGTACCGGGCGATGTCTTCGTTGGGCCGCAGGGAGATCAGCGTCTCATCCTGGGTGAGCCAGTTCAGGGTGTTCATAAAGAGGTCGCCGTTCGCCAGGTCTTTCACGGCGACATTGGTGCAGAAGTGGACGTCTCCGAAGAGGGCCAGGCGGGCGCCGGTCTCGCGATTTTCCAGGGTGGCGACCAGGTCCAGCGGCCCCCGTGTGTCCTCTCCTTCGGTGTACTGAGGCCACTCCTGAGGGATGCGCGAGAGTTCATCCCGCGAGGTCTCTCCCCAACTGTCCGCGCTGGTACGGATCAGGGCGGTGTAAGTGGGCCGGGCCGTCGTCGTTTCGGTCACCTCCTCCGGAGGCGCAACCTGGGCGATGGAGCGGGCCTCCACAAAATAGACCATCGCGCCCGGCATTCCCTGACCGACGGGATGGGTAGCAATGGGCGAAGCGGCCGGAACGGTCGGCATCGGGTAGGCGTAGTTGGCGATGTCTATGACCACGTCCTGCCGGAAGGAGACCCCCCATTCCTTTTCCAGCCACTCGTTCAGGGCCGGGGATTCGTCCTCCGGGGCGATTGCCGGATCCATCAGGATCATCGCCGACCCGCCACCGTCCACGTAGGCCGTTAGTCGCTCCACTTCCTCCGGCTTCATGGCCTGCAATGGTCCCACCAGCACCACCGCGCGGGCATCCGACGGTACGGTGGCCGTGATCAGCAGGTTCAGCGGGGCCACCTCTAACCCTTCCTGCTCCATCCTCTCCTTCAGGGTGCTCAGCCCGAAATCGCCCCAGTCGTCCAGGGCGGGTTCGCCGTGACCGGTGATAAAGTAGACTTTCGGCTTCTCCTTCCGCGCCAGGCGCACCAGCGCGCTGGTGATTTCTATCTCGGTCGCGGCGTGGATCGTCTCCTTCCGGTCCCCGTAGACGATGAAGATGGTGGGACGCCAGACATCGGTGACGCCCCATTCCTGGGCCCGGGCGAATTCCACCTCCGGGTCGTGGAACTCCACCTGCAGGTCGGGGTAATGGTAACGGTACTGGTCCAGCAGGTCAGCGGCGCGCTCCCGTCCGCCGATGCTCCCCGGGAAGAACGCGACGACCCGGATGGGCCCCTGGAACAGGTGCAGAGTGTCTATGGTCTGAGGAGAGAGGGACAGGGTACGGTTCGCCGTCACGTCAATCCGATACGGGTGGCGGTCGGCGAGAAAGTTGGCCACGCCCAGGACGGCCAGCAGGGCCAGCGTCATCAGCAGGGCGTTGGAACCGTAGCGGACCTGGCGACTGGTCACCCAGGTGCGGGTGCGCACGGGCTCCAGGATAATGAAGGCCAGCAGCAATGCCCCGGCGATCCCGAAGGCCAGTTCGTTCCATAGCGTCAGCCGTCGCTCCACCAGCAGCGACCCGATGCCGACCAGGAGTGCCACCAGCGCCAGGGCCAGCAGGATGTTGCCGATGCGCGTTCGCTGTTGTTCGTTCATGCGCGCCACCTCCGCGCCTCCAAGATGCGGGTTGTGACGAAGAGGAGAAAGGCGGTCATACTCAGACAGTAGATGATATCGCGCGTGTCCAGCGCGCCGCTGAGGAACGTGTCCAGATGCTGGCGCAGGTCCAGGATTTTCAGAATCTGGATCAGGCGGGGGCTGCTGGACGGGTCGTAGGTGGGGATACCGGCGAAGAACCACAGGAGCAGGTTGCCCGCCACGCCCAGCACCGCGGCGACAATCTGGTTCTCCGTCAGCGCCGAGGCCAGCAACCCCACCGCGGTCAGGACGGCGCCGAAGAGGAGCAATCCCAGATAACTGCTCCATATCGGTCCCCAGTCCGGATTGCCGAAGATTTCCAGGGTCAGCGGGTAGAGCAGGGTGGGGAGAACCATCAGCAGGTAGAGCGCGAATCCGGCGAAGAATTTCCCCATCACCAGTTCCCACTCCTTGACCGGCGAGGTGAGGACCAGTTCCAGGGTGCCCATGCGGCGCTCCTGGGCCAGCAGGCGCATGGTGATCAGCGGCGCGGCGAAGACGAAGACGACGACCATAAACTCCACGGTGTAGCGGACCGTGGGGATGTCCCGATACGTGACCATCCAGTTCAGGGTGAACCAGAAGTAGAGGCCGCTGATGAGCAGGAAGGCCGCGGTGACCAGGTAGGCGATGGGGGAGACCAGGAAGGACTGCAGTTCCCGTTTGGCGATGGCGAACATGTTACGCATGGGATTCCTCCTGGGAAGCGGGTTCCTCGCGGGTGAGTTGAAGGAAAATTTCCTCCAGGCTCATACCGACGGGGCGCAGTTCCAGAAGTCCCCAGCCGCCCCGGACCACCGTCTCGGCGATGGCAGTGCGGATGTCCATCCCCGGGGTGGAGGTGATCTCGTAGCGGCCGTCGCCGGCGGATTCCACGGCGCGGACTCCGGGGACGGCGGTCAGCGCGTCGGCCACTTCCGGCGCTGGACGGGCGACCTGGATGGCCAGGCGCTCCGCTCCCTGCAGGCGCTGGCTCAGCCCGGCCGGGGTGTCTTCGGCGACAATGCGGCCTTTGTGGATGATGAGCACCCGCGTGCAGACCTGGCTGGCCTCCGGGAGGATATGGGTGCTTATAAGGATGGTACGGGTCTGCCCCAGTTCCCGGATCAGTTCCCGCACTTCAATGATCTGGCGCGGGTCCAGACCGATGGTCGGCTCATCTAAGATGAGCACGTCGGGCCGATGGAGCAGGGCCTGGGCCAGCCCCACCCGCTGACGGTAGCCCTTGGAGAGGGTAGCAATGATGTCGTTGGCCCGATCCTCTATGTGGCAAAGTTCCATTGCCTCATTGACGGCCCGACGGCGGTCCTTCACGCCGCGGATCTCGGCCATAAAGTGCAGGTAGCCGCGAACGGTCATCTCCGGGTAGAGGGGCACCGTCTCCGGCATGTATCCGATGTGGCGGCGGGCTTCAATGGACTGGGTGAAGATGTCGTATCCGGCGATGCGCGCCGTCCCTTCGGTCGAGGGAAGGTATCCGGTCAGCACCCGCATCGTGGTGGTCTTCCCGGCGCCGTTGGGCCCCAGGAAGCCCACGATTTCCCCCTTCTCCACCCGAAAGGTCAGATTCTCTATCGCGGTGACCGGACCGTATCGTTTGGTGAGTCCTTCGGCTTCTATCATTCGCTGCTCCCTGGAACGAGTTCGCTGGTTCTCTGGTCTGAAAATAAACTGCGGTTCGGCTCGTGGGTGGTCACTCCGATAAGTAGTGATAAACCTGATCGTCCGATTCTATGCCGGTTTCGTTTGCCCCCCTTACTCCCTCCCCTGCCCCTACAACCCCACGGGGAGGGGGAGAAGAACGGGGATTTTGCGGGGCGGCGGCTTCGCCGCCGCCCCGCAAAACCCCTCTCTATCCCCCCTCTCCCCCACCCGCAGGGCAGGGGGAGAGGGGGGACCAAGGGGGGTGAGGGGGCATTTGCCCAGAATCACCACTCACCGGAGTGACTACCGGCTCGTGGTGTCCAGGACACTATTTTCATATGTG
>CAKZOY010000372.1 GCA_937138275.1 uncultured Chloroflexota bacterium | reverse complement strand
CCGGGTGGAGGTCGCCTACTCCTTCGGGCACGAACTGCGCGGCCTTTCCCCCGCCAGCCGCCGGGCGGTGGAGAGCGGGCGGTGCCGGGTGGTCGCCGAGATCAGCAACGCCGGATACCAGTGGCGCTTCCTGGCCGCGGCGATGGGGATTCCCTTCATCCCGTCGCGCAACCTGCTGGGCACCGACACCTTTGAGAAAAGTTCGGCCAAGATCGTGCGCGACCCCTGGAGCGGCAAACCGGTCTGCCTGCTGCCGGCCTGCTATCCCGATGTGGCCCTGTTTCACGTCCACCGCTGCGACAAGTACGGCAACGCCCAGATAGACGGTATCCTGGTGGAGGATTTTGAACTGGCGCGGGCGGCCCAGCGGGTCATCGTGACGACCGAGGAGATCGTGGACGAGGAGACCATCCGCCGTCAGCCCGACCGGACGGCGATCCCGTTCTTCGTGGTGGACGCGGTCTGCGAGGTCCCCTACGGCGCCCACCCGACCCAGATGCCCTATCTGTACTACTTTGACGAAGAGCACATCCGGGAATGGCTGACCGTCTCCCGAACAGAGGAGGGAGCCCGGGCGTACTTTGAAAAATACGTCTTCGGCGTGCGGGACTTTGAGGAGTACCTGGAGCGGGTGGGGGGTGTGCGCAAACTGAACGAACTCCGGCGGATAGAAAACCTGCGGGACCGGATGCAGGAGGGATGACCGTGGCGGAGAAGATGGACTACACTCCGACGGAATTGATAGTCTGCGTGGCGGCGCGGCTGCTGGAGGACGGGAAATCGGTCTTTGTGGGGACGGGCCTGCCGATGATTGCGGCGATGCTGGCCCAGCGCACGTATGCTCCGAATCTGCTCATCATTTTTGAGGCCGGCGGGATCGGCCCCCAGGTACCGGCGCTTCCCATCTCGGTGGGGGACTCGCGCACCTTCCATCGGGCCGTCGCCGCGTCGTCTATGCACGACGTGATGAGTTTCCTGCAGAACGGGTACATTGACTACGGCTTCCTGGGCGCGGCGGCCATTGACTCCTACGGCAACATCAACACGACGGTCATCGGGGACTGGGAACGTCCCACGGCGCGCCTGCCCGGCAGCGGCGGGGCCAACGACATCGGTTCCCTCTGCTGGCGGACGATTATCATTATGCGCCAGGACCGGCGGCGTTTCCTGAACAGACTGGACTTCCTGACCACCCCCGGCTACCTGACCGGGCCCGGCGCCCGAGAGGCGGCCGGGCTTGCGGCGGGGACCGGTCCGTACCGGGTGATCACCCAGTTGGGAGTGTACGGGTTTGACGAGACGACCCTGCGCCTGCGGCTGATCAGCCGCCATCCGGGGGTCACCGTGGAGGAAATCCAGGCGAACAGCGAGTTTGAAATTCTCGTTCCCGACGAGGTGCCGGAGAGCATGCCGCCCACGGCGGAGGAACTGCGCCTCCTGCGGGAGATAGATTCGATGGGAATGGTCATCAAACAGTAGCGGGTTTGACAAAATTCCTGACAGGGGTATAATTGACGTGGTTATTTAACTAACTACTATTGAGTTTTCGTGGAGATGGAGGCCTTTGCTCCCGGCGGGTCTGTGACCCACCGGCGGTCGGCCGAAGACATCGGTCATAGACCTGCCTTGAACTGGGGAATTGGGGCTTTGTGGCAGTAGATGGAGGATTGAATGACCCAACAGGGTGCATGGCACACCCATTCGGTGAAAGAAACGACTGAGGCATTACAAACCGATCCAGAAAAGGGCCTTACCACCGAGGAGGCCCGTCGTAGACTTTCTCAATATGGCTTCAACGAACTGGCCGAGCGTCCCCGCCCCGGTTTCTGGCGGATGCTCCTGGACCAGTTCAACAACTTCCTCATCCTTATCCTCATTGTCGCTGCGCTCATTTCCCTGGCACTGGGGGAAATTGAAGAAGCGATCGCCATCATCGCCATCGTGCTCCTCAACGCGATTCTGGGAGTGATCCAGGAGCGACGGGCGGAGGAAGCGCTGGCGGCCCTGAAGAAGATGGCAGCCCCCGACGCGCGCGTCGTGCGGGATGGTCACCGCGTGACCATCCCGGCCCGTGAACTGGTCCCCGGCGACATCGTCTTCCTGGAGGCCGGCAACTACGTCCCCGCGGACCTGCGGCTTCTGGAGGCCATCAACCTGCGCGTGGATGAAGCGTCCCTCACCGGCGAGTCGGTGGCGGTGGAGAAGCGGGCCGATGTCGTCCTTGCTCCGGACGCCGGCCTGGGCGACCGGGTTAACACGGCTTTCATGGGGTCGGTCGTCACCTACGGACGGGGGAAGGGAGTAGTGACGGCGACCGGAATGCGCACCCAGATCGGCCTCATCGCCGAGATGCTCCAGTCCTACGAGGAGGAACTCACGCCGCTCCAGCGTCGCCTGGACCAACTGGGCCGCTGGCTGGGCATTGGCGCCCTGATCATCTGCGGTATCGTCTTCCTGGAGACGCTGATCCGGGATACCGACCTGGGGCTGCTTTTCCGGGCGGGTCCGGCGGCATACTTCCAGCAATATCTTCCTATGGTCGTGGAACTCTTTCTCACGGCCGTCAGTCTGGCCATTGCGGCGGTGCCGGAAGGGCTACCCGCCGTGGTGACCATCTGCCTGGCGCTGGGGATGCGGGAGATGGTGCGCCGCAACGCCCTGATCCGCCGCCTGCCGGCCGTAGAGACCCTGGGCTCCGCCACGGCCATCTGCTCCGATAAGACCGGCACCCTGACTCAGAACCAGATGACTGTTGCCCGTCTCTACGTGGGCAATACGCGGGTGGATGTTGCCGGGGAGGGCTATCAACCGGTGGGCGGATTTTCTACCGACGGGCGGGTGGTGGACCCCCGCGACCATCCTGACCTGATGGCCCTTCTGCGGGGCGGATTGCTCTGTTCCGATGCCCAACTGGAGAAGGATGGCGACGGGTACCGGATGGTAGGCGACCCCACCGAGGGAGCGCTGGTCGTCGCAGCCGCGAAAGCGGGGCTGTGGCGGGAGGAAGTGGAATCCCAGATGCCGCGGGTGGCGGAAATCCCCTTTGATTCTGACCGGAAGCGGATGGCGACGGTTCACCAGATGGACGGTCGTCCCCTGCGCGGGCCGGAGGGGGAACGCCCCGGCGGGTACGTCGTCTACGTAAAGGGCGCACCGGATAGCGTTCTGCCGCGCTGTACCCACATCCTGCAGGACGGCATCAGCGTCCCGATGACTCCGGCCCGGCGTCAGCATATTGAGAACGTGAATCGGGATTTCGGACGGGAGGCGCTACGGGTTCTGGCGGTGGCCTGTCGGCTGCTGCCCGAAGGAGCGCTGAATCCCGAGCATACGCCCGATGCGGAGGAACTGGAGCGGGACCTGACCTTTATCGGGCTGGTGGCGATGCGGGACCCGGCGCGGCCGGAGGTGCGTCCGGCGGTGGAGAAAGCGCGCGGCGCGGGCATCCGTACCATTATGATTACCGGCGATTACCCCGCTACCGCTCAGGCCATTGCCCGCGATATCCACCTTCTGCGGCCGGTCGGGCAGGTCGTCACCGGGGCCGAACTGGACCAGATGACGGACGAGGAGTTGCGGGAGCGCATTGAGCGGATAGACGTGTTCGCCCGGGTGAGCCCGCAGCACAAGGTACGCATCGTGGAGGCGCTGAAGTCCCATGGTCACATTGTGGCGATGACCGGGGACGGCGTCAACGACGCGCCGGCCCTGAAGCGGGCCGACATCGGGGTGGCGATGGGGATCACCGGCACGGACGTCACCAAAGAAGTGGCCGACATGGTCCTCACCGATGACAACTACGCCTCCATCGTTTCCGCCATAGAGCAGGGCCGCATCATCTATGCCAACATCCGTAAGTTCGTCTACTTCCTGCTCTCCTGCAATATGGCGGAGATTCTGACGATTTTCATCGCCACTCTGGCGGGCTACCTGCCCCCGTTGACGCCCATCCAGTTGCTCTGGCTGAACCTGTTGACCGACGGCGCTCCGGCGCTGGCGCTGGGGATGGAAAAGGGGGACCCGGACGTGATGGAGGTTCCGCCCCGTCCGCCCAGGGAACCGGTCATCAATCGGCCGATGGTGCGGGGGGTTATCGTACTGACGCTGGTGCTCACCGCGGTGGTCCTGACTGCCTTTTTCATCGGGATGGCATGGAGCGAGGACCATCTGGAACTGGCCCGGACGATGGCCTTTGCCACCCTGACGCTGGCCGAACTCCCCGTGGCATACGTAATCCGTTCGGAACGGTATCCGCTCTTCCGGCTGGGGGTGTTCACCAACCGCTATATGCAGTACGCAGTGGGCGCTTCCTTACTCCTATTTCTGGCGGTGATCTACGTGCCCTTTATGCGTCCCATTTTTGAGACGGTGCCGCTGGGCTGGCGGGAGTGGGGAGTGATCGCGCCACTGATTTTTGTCCCGGCAGTTGTGGCGGAGATCAACAAGGCCCTGGAGGGGTATCGGGCCAGGCATTAGAGGAGTCCTTCGGGGTCGCTCCGCGCAGGGGGTTTGGGGGCAATCAATCCGCCGTCCCAAACCCCTCTTTTTATATTTACGTTTTACGCTTTACGCTTTGCGTTTTACGCTTTACGCTTCACGTTTTGGATCGCGGAATCCTCGCCAGCACCCGTACCCCCATCGCTTCCAGTTCCGCCTCCTCGCGGACGGTGGGGTCCAGGTAGTGCCAGACCAGCGCCAGCCCGACCCCCACTCCCAGCGCCAGCGCCAGCCGGATGGCGGGTCCCAGCATCTGGGCGCGCAGGCCGGGGGGAACGGGAACGGGGATCGGCTCATCCAGCAACCGAACCATCGGCCCGACCTCCTCCGGTCGGGGAATCTGGGGGAAATAGGCCGCGCCGTTTTTTATCAGTTCCGTCGCCACCGCCTGTGCGACCATCACCGCCTGCTGAGGGTCGGGCCAGGTCAGGTAGACCACCATAATGGATTGGGCGTTATCGGTGGCGATGGCCCCCTGGACCGCTCCGGCGTCCACTTGGAGGCCCTCTTCCATCAACCGTGCTGCCACCCTTTCGGCAAAGAGCCGCGTGCGGGCGATGTCGGCCAGTCCGTTGGCGATGTACTCTGACGTGAGCCAGGCGTAGTAGCGGTCGTAGTCCACGCTCAGCCCGGCCGGGGTCGTCCCGGCGGCGAAGCGCATCACCACCTGGTAGGTCGTCGGCGGCGTCCGGTACGTGACGACCAGATGGGCCAGTACCACCAGTACCGGCGCCGCGACCAGCCACCAGCGCCGCAGCAGTATCCGGATGAATCTGCGCAGTTCCATTCTGCCCCCTCTCTATCCAGCCACCTGACGCAGGAAATTCAGCAGTTGCTCCTGAAATACGCGTCGGTCAAAGCGGGCCGCGTTGCGGACGCAGTCCTGAGGGTCAACGGCCTCCGGGTCAAAGGACCGGACCGCCTCCGCCAGCGCCTCCGGCGTCGGTTCGTGGAAAAACGCGCCGGTCCGGCCGGGGATGACCGTATCCAGCGCCCCGCCCGCGCCGCAGGCGATGACGGGCCGGCCTGCGGCCTGGGCCTGCACCGGCGCGATGCCGAAATCCTCCACGCCGGGCAGGACGTAGGCCCGACAGCGGGCGAAGAGGTCGGGCAGGGACTCATCCGGCACGCGCCCCAGAAAGGTGACCGTCGGCCCGGCCATAGATTCCAGCCGGGGGCGGTCCCGTCCATCCCCGGCGATGACCAGAGGCAGGCGGAGTCGGTTGAACGCCTGAACTGCCAGGTCTATCCGCCGGTACGGGACCAGCCGGGAGACGATAAGGTAGTAATCCTCGTGAGCGGGGGCGGGGCGGAAGCGGGTGGTGTCCACCGGCGGGTAGATGATGACGGAATCCCGTCCGTAGAAGTGCCGGATGCGCGCCTGCACCTCCCGGGAGATGGCGATAAAATGGGTGACCCGCTGAGCGGCCCGCCAGTCCCAGCGGCGAAGAAGGGCGATCAGCGGGCGCAGCGCCTGTTTGAGTGCCCCTGGCAGCGCTTCCCGTTCCGCGTACCCCTCAAAGTCCCAGACAAAGCGAGTCGGCGTCAGGCAGTAGCAGATGTGGACGGCCTCTCCCGTCCGTACCCCGTGGCAGAAGCCGGATTTGTTGCTCAGCACCAGCGGATAACCAGAGAGGTCCAGGCCGGAAAACGCCAGCGGGTACAGAAGCAAATAGGGTTGGTGGTGGCGATAGACGCCTGGCAAACGGTCCATCCACGTGGGGTGGATGTCCCAGGCGCGATAGGCCTCCGGCATACCGTCCCGCCAGTAGATGGACGTATAGACCGGGGCATCGGGGAACATCGCCACCAGGGTTTCCAGGACGTCCTCGGCGCCCCCGCGTTGATTGAGCCAATCGTGAACTAAGGCCAGGTGCATACAAGTGGGCAAGTA
>CAKZOY010000371.1 GCA_937138275.1 uncultured Chloroflexota bacterium | reverse complement strand
GGGCAAGGGGGGTGAGGGGGATAAAGGGAATCCCTGGCAACAAAGAAAACCTCGGAACGAACCCTCGGACTCCCACCAGGGCAAGGGATGGGATACGACTTTGTGAGACTTTGTTAAAGACCGGGTGATACGACTTTATGAGAATCAACACCCCAAAAGCCTACCCATACGAGGGCCGCCCCCCCTGGACCTTCGCTGACCGGGAAATATACGTAAAAACTCTGAGCCCCGGTCCTGACTTTCCGCAAAGCGCGAATGTGGTATGATAAACTCGGATAATCTCCCGTAACTTCTGTTCGCTTTTCCCGTCTTATTAGAGAATGGATGAATCATTGCTTCTGGCAAAGGCCCAGCAGTTAGAATCCCAGGCCCTGATCCAGATTTACGACCGGTACAGCGATGAACTCTACCGGTACGCCATGCGTTTGAGCGGCAATCCGGACCTCGCCGAGGAATGTGTGGCCGAAACCTTCGCCCGGTTGCTGGAGTCCTTTCGGCGGGGGCGGGGGCCACGCCAGTTCCTGCGCGCATACCTTTACCGTATTGCCCATAACTGGCTCACCGATTTCTTCCGCGCCCATCGGGAGGATGTTGCGCTGGAGGAAGTTCTGCCGCTACCGGCCCCGGACGACCCGGTGGCCGAAGCGGAGATGCAAATTCGCCAGCAGGCTGTCCGCGCAGCGCTATTTCATCTCACCCCCGACCAGCGTCAGGTGGTTCTCCTGCGATATGTGGAGGGGTGGGAATTGGACGAAATCGCCCGGGCATTGCAGAAGCCCGTGGGGGCCGTGAAGGCTCTGCAACACCGCGCTGTTGCCCGCCTGCGCCAGATTCTGGGAGGAGAGAATGAGAACTGATGAAGGTCTGGATCCCCAGGTAGGCCGTTATCTGGACGCTCTGCGGTCGGTTCCCCCGCGGGATCCCCGCAGGGCAGCCCGTACCCGGGCCCAATTTATCGCTCAGGCCGTATCTTTACAGCCCGCTCCACGTCATACTTTATGGAATCTCATCCTTGCGGGAAAGGAGCGGACAATGGTTCAGATAGTGGTCTCTCTGCTGGTTGTGATTGCCTCCCTGGCAGGCTTCAGCGGCACCTTGTACGCGGCCCAGGACGACCTTCCCGGTCAAGCGCTCTACCCGCTGAAGACCTGGAGCGAGGATGCCCTGATCTCGCTGACGGCCGATCCATCCCTGCGTACGGAGCGTCTGTTGAACCTGGCCCAGCGTCGGGTGGAAGAGGCGGTCGCCCTGATGCAGGAGGGCCAGGAGCCTCCGGACATCGTGTTCCAGCGTATGGAACGGCATCTGGCCCAGGCAATGGAGCAGATTGCCCTCCAGGAAAACGGAAAGATGGCGCGGAACCTGGCACAGGTGGAGAATCGCCTGCGGGCGATGCAGCAGATGCTGGCAACAACTCCCGCTACGCCGATTCAGGAACGGTGGATGCAGTGTTTGGAAGCGTGGCGGCGAATTGTCCAGACAGGGGAGACGGACCCGGCCGAATTTCGCCTGCGGGTGCGCCAGCGGGTGGGCATGCCGTCTCCCTATCCAACGGGGGTGCCCGGCCCGATGGAGACTCCTCCGGGCCCGAGGTGGACTCCGGCTGGCCCGATGGAGACTCCTCCGGGCCCGAGGTGGACTCCGGCTGGTCCGGTGAAGACTCCTCCAGGGCCAAGGTGGACTCCGGCTGGTCCGATGGAAACGCCGCCTGGCCCCAGGGAGACCCCACCAGGCCCGAGATGGACGCCCGCAGGTCCGATGGAAAC
>CAKZOY010000370.1 GCA_937138275.1 uncultured Chloroflexota bacterium | reverse complement strand
CCCCGAAAATCCTCTGGGTGCAACAAAACGAGCCGGAAGTCTATGCCCGAGCGCGCCATGTCCTGCTGCCCAAAGACTACATCCGCTACCGTCTGACGGGAACCTGCGCGATGGATAAAGCGGACGGAGCGGGCACCGTTCTCTTTGACCTTCGGCGACGGGATTGGTCCCCGGAGATTCTGGCCGCGCTGGACATTCCGGCCGAATGGATGCCCCCCACTTACGAAGGCCCGGAGTTCACCGGTCAGATCAGCCAGGAAGCCGCCGAGGCGACCGGCCTCAAAGCGGGCACACCGGTCGCCGCCGGGGGAGGTGACCAGTCCGCTCAGGCGGTGGGCGTGGGCGCGGTGGAGCCCGGCGTGGTCGCGCTGACGGTCGGCACCAGCGGGGTGGTCTTCGCCCCCACTCCCTCCGCGCTGATTGAACCGGAAGGCCGCCTGCACGCCTTTTGCCACGCGGTACCGGGCATGTGGCACTTTATGGGCGTGATGCTTTCGGCGGCGGGCAGTTTGCAGTGGTACCGCGACACAATGTCACCGGATATAGATTTTGACGCCTTGCTCAAAGAAGCGGAGACCGTCCCGCCGGGGAGCGAGGGCCTGCAATTTCTCCCCTATTTGACCGGCGAACGCACCCCCTACCCCGACCCTCTGGCACGGGGCGCATGGATCGGCTTGACCATCCGCCATGGCCGCGGCCACCTGACGCGCGCGCTGCTGGAAGGGGTAGCGTTCGGGCTGAAAGACAGTTTCACCCTGATTCGGGAGGCCGGGTTGGGCGAGATCCGTCAGGTCCGGGCCTCTGGAGGCGGAACAAGGAGCGCGCTCTGGCGGCAAATCCTGGCCTCCGTCCTGGAGACGGAACTGGTAACCGTCAACACCACCGAGGGCGCGGCCTATGGCGCTGCTTTGCTGGCTGCGGTCGGGGCTGGTGCCTGGTCCGACGTCCCCTCGGCGTGTGCCGAAGCGGTAAAGATTACCGGTCAGGTCCAGCCGGATGCTGCCCAGGTGGAAGTCTATCGCTATGCGTATTCCCTCTACCGTCAACTCTACCCCGCTCTGTGTTCCATCTTCGCTGCAATGCACTGAATCCTATCCCGTAACGGAGTAGGGATGCGGGCAGCGGCTTCGCCGCTGCCCGCATCCCTATCATCCCCCCTGCGTGCCCACCCCCCACTTGCCCTCTTCCCTCTCTGGTGTTATACTCTCCCTGAACCAAAATCCTTCCGCAAAGGTAGAACATGGAAACGCGCAACAAGACCTGGGTTGCTATACTGCTGGTAGCGGCGTTGCTGGCCTGTACGGCTGGCGCGGCCTTTCTGGCTGGCTTCAGTGTCGCCACAATGCAACAGAAAGGGATCATCTCCCTGCCCTTTGGCCCCACCCCAACACCGTCTTCCATCCAGAATGAAGACGATGCCTGGAACCTCTTCTGGGAAGTGTGGGACATCGTCCGACAGGCATACTACGGCGAACTCCCCGATACGCAAACCATTATCTACGGCGCCATCCGGGGAAGTCTACAGACTCTGGAGGACGATTACACGTCGTTCATAGAGCCCCAGATCGCAGCAATTATGGCCGAGGACGCCAGCGGAGAGTTCCAGGGGATCGGTGCCTACGTCCGAATGCGAGAGGACGGCAAACTGGAAATCACCGGCATCATTCCCGATACCCCGGCCGAGGCCGCCGGGCTGCAAAGCGGCGATCGGGTGCTGGCGGTGGATGGTCAGTCCATCGTCGGCTACAGCATCTACGAAGCGATTGCTCTGATCCGTGGCCCGGCTGGCGCTCCGGTCACCCTGCTCATTGAGCGCCCGGGGGAGGAAGAGACTTTTGAGGTAACCATCGTCCGGGCGCGGATTGAGGTCCCGCTGGTGGAGACCAAAATACTGGAAGGCAATATTGCCTATATCCGATTGAATGAATTCAGCGCCACTGCCACCCGCCAGATAACCAACGCCCTGAAAGACCTGATGAACCGTAACCCCCGAGGGCTGATCCTGGACTTGCGCAACAATCCCGGCGGCTGGCTGGACCAGGCCCTGGAAGTGGCTGACCTCTTCCTGGACCAGGGTGTTGTCCTGATAGAACGAACGTCGGAAGGCGAAAAGGTTTTCCGTTCCCGCAACGGGGATATGGCGGAGTCCATCCCTCTGGTCGTGCTGGTCAACCAGGGCAGCGCATCGGGGGCGGAAATTGTGGCGGGAGCGATCCAGGACCGGGGACGGGGAATTCTGGTGGGCGAACAGACCTTCGGCAAGGGCTCCGTCCAGCGCCCCTACCGCCTCTCCGATGGATCGGAACTGCGCGTGACCATCGCCCGCTGGTACACCCCCAACGACCGCGCCATCCACGGCGAGGGCCTGAAACCTGATATTGAGGTCCCCCGGCCCGAAGACGCCGCGCCGGATGAGGACCCTCAACTGGATCGGGCCGTAGAGTATCTGCTCACAGGGAAATGATGAGCGGCATCAAGGTTGTGGCGACCAACCGACGGGCGACCCACGAGTACCAGATAGAGGAAAAATACGAGGCCGGTCTGGTGCTCACGGGGACGGAAATCAAATCCGTTCGGGCGTCCCAGGTCAGCCTGCAAGAGGGATACGTCCAGGAAGAGGACGGCGAACTCTGGCTGGTCAACGTCCACATCGCCCGCTACGAGCCTGCCGGTCGGCTGAACCACGACCCGCGGCGGCCGCGCAAGTTGCTCCTGCACCGACGGGAGATCAACCGCATCATTGGCCGAATGCGAGAACGGGGGTATACCGTTGTCCCGTTGAAAATGTACCTGAAGAACGGGAAAGCCAAGGTGGAAATTGCCCTGGCGCGGGGCAAGCGCAAGTACGATAAGCGCGAGGCGATCACCCGCCGGGATATGGAGCGGGAAGCCCGCCGGGAATGGAAAGGACGGTTCCGATGGTGAACGTGCAACCTCTGGTGGTGGACGGGCAACGGCTGGTCTCCATCCGTCAAATCAACAACCTCCCTCCGCCGCAGAAGGAGGCCATCTACCGAATGCTCATCCCACCGGAGGCTCTGCTCCAGTTCGGCATCCCGTTCTCGCTGATGGACTCCCAGGGGCGGTCATTGTGGACCTGTATCTGTGAACCGGGCACCTGCTCGGTAACCCTATCTCTGCGCCATCAGTGGGATGCTCCCGACCCGGTGCTCTACCTGGAACTGGCCGAGACGATCCACAACCAGTTAGAGGTCCTGTTCTTCTCCATCGCCGACCCGGCATCTGAGCGGTTCAATGTGGATCGGATGCCCGATGGTCGGCCGACCAATTTCGGGACCGACAGCCGCAACATCCCGGAGGAAATCCGCGCCATGGAGGCCGGACTGGCCCCCGGACAGGTGCGCATGGGGGGACGTCTGACCCGACGGCTCATCCCCCGTTTTGAGGAATTCGTTGCCCGGCTGGGCTACGACCGCTTCCAGGCCCAGCCCCTGTTCTACCACGCGGCCATCCTCTTTGAGCGCTGCGGGTTCGCATACACGATGGGACAGGGGAAGATGGAGTGGATTCATCAGGAATTCGGGCGAGGAGGGTTGCTCTACAACCGGCTGGATGATTCCACTCCCTTCCGTCGGAGGGGAATGGAGGCTACCGTCCGAGGGCGCAGTTGGGCCATCTACGACGGTATCCTGGGAGAGCCGTTTACCGGTGTACGGATGTACAAACGGGTCGGTGTTTTCGCGGGCATCTCCACGTTCCCGGACGCCGTCTGGTAAATGACGACCAGGATGCCCACTGCCCC
>CAKZOY010000369.1 GCA_937138275.1 uncultured Chloroflexota bacterium | reverse complement strand
GTCTTCCGAGGCATCGGCCAGATTGAGGTGACCGACGTTCCCACCCCGGAACCCGGTCCGGGTGAGGTGTTGATCCGGGTCGCCTACTGCGGTATCTGCGGCTCCGACCTGGAGGCGTTCCTGACCGGGATGTACGAGCCGGGCCTGATCATCGGCCACGAATTTGCCGGGACGATTGCGGCCGTCGGGCCCGACGTCTCCCTCTGGCGGGTGGGCGACCCGGTAGTCGTCGGAGACCTGATCCCCTGCTGGCAGTGCCGCTCATGCCGAAATGGATTCCCCGACGCGTGTGAAAGCATCTATATGGTGGGCGTCACCCACGACGGGGGGATGGCGGAATACGTTAAAGTCCCCGCGGTGGGGCTGCACCGCCTGCCCGAGGGAGTGAGCCTCCGGCAGGGCGCGCTGGTGGAGCCCCTGTCGGTGGCGCTGCATGGCGTTCGTCGCTCCCGTCTTCGCCCCGGCGACCGCGCGCTGGTGATGGGTGCCGGGACCATCGGCCTGCTCACCCTGCAGTGTGCCCGACTGGCGGGCGCGCGCACCCTCATTGTCACCGAAGTGGACCCCCCTCGCGCCGCGCTGGCTTCTCGCCTGGGCGCGACGGCCGTCCTGGACCCCGTCCGCGAAAACCTCAGTGTTGCCCTCTCCGACCTGACCGACGGCCTGGGGCCGGACATCATCTTCGTCTGTGCCGGCGCGCCGGAACCTTTTGCCGAGGCCATCTCTCTTGTCCGGAAAGGCGGGCAGGTCTTCCTGCTGGGGTTGCCCATCCAGCCAGTGGAGACCGACTTCTTCAGCGTCGTGATGGGGGAAATCTGCATTGACGGCAGTTTCGCCGGGCGGGCGGAGACCGCGGCGGCGATAGACTTCATTGCCCAGGGGCGGGTAGACGTGGAGTCCCTGATCAGCCACGAAATCCCGCTGGACGAAGGTGTGGCCGAATGGTTCAGCCGCCTGACGGCCCCCGGCTCCGGCGCGGTCAAAGTACTGGTGAAAATTTCCGGAGATTCGTAACTCGGGATTCGGAACTCGGTCTTCGCAATTTACGTTTTACTTTTTACGCCTACGATTTCAGGAGGTCAACGATGAAACTGGCATCTCTGGAATACCTGGAAGAAGTCAAGCGCCGCTCCAATGCCGACCCCCAGTACCTGGAACTGGCGAAAGGGAACAACGAGTCGTACACCCTGGTGCTGGAGGCGGAGCCCGCGAAGGGGGTCAACGAGACCGTCGTTATCGGCTTTGATAACGTGGACGGGAAGATGAACGAGGTCTGGGTGGGGCGCCGCCCGACCCAGTTCACCCTTACCGCCCCCTACGGCGTCTGGGTGGACATCCTGCGGGGGAAGATCGGGGCGACCCAGGCCATCGCCTCCCGCAAACTGAAGACCCAGGGGCCGTTCCTGCAACTCCTGCAGGGGGCCAACCGCATCATCCGCTGGGTGGAAATCCTGCGCACCATCCCCACCGAATTTGAGGGCGACTACGCCCAATACAACCTGCCGGGGGCGTAAACCCCAGAGGACACAAAGTAAAGCACAGAGGACGCGAAGGGCACAAAGAAAATCTTAAAATCTTTGTGCTCCTTTGTTGTCCTTTGTGCCCTTTGTGGTCAAAATGACAAAAGGAGGCGAGATGAGCAACCCGTATTTGCGCGGAAAGGGCATCTGGGCCTGGAGTCGCTCCGGGGATGAACTGGGACGGGCCATCCAGATTGCCCAGCAGGTAGGCGCTACGCACATTATCTACAAAGTCGGTCAGGGCGCGACCTACTACGAGGACTCCGCTCAGGCCGCCCGTCGCATCGCCGATGCGGGCCTCATCCCCTTCGGCTGGATGTGGCTGATCCTGGATGATCCCCTGGAAGAGGCGAAAGTCGTCATTCGCGCCTTCCAGGAGGGCTACCAGGGCTTCGTTTTTGACACGGAGCGCCCTTGTAGCCGCAAATTTGAGGCGGCGCGCAAACTGGCGCGCGCGGTCAAAGAGGCCAACCTCAACCTGGACGTCCTCTTCAACTGTTCCTTCCCCAACATTACTGCCCATCGGGACCTGCCCTATGCCGAGTTGAACGAAATCTGCAAGGGCGGCCTGATGCCAATGGCCTACGGCTCCTTCTTCGCCCCCGGCGACCCCACACCGTGGGAGACCCAGGCTCGCCGGGTCATCGACGACTGGACCTACGGCGAATACGAAAAATGGTGCGCTGTCTGGGGATACCGACCTCCGATTTACCCCGTTCTGGGCCCCTACCACGACGAGTTCGGCCAGAACCCGATGCTGCCCCAGGAACTTCGCGTCTGGCTGAGCCGCCTGGGGAACTATGGGCCGACATTCATCAGCGTCTTCACTGCCCGCGTCATTGCCGAACCGCTCATTCCCCTGATCCGGGACTTCGCTCCGGTGGAGGCCCCCCCGGAGATACCCGTTCCCGCCACAGTCTGGGTCTCTCCGCTGGAAGGGGTGGTGCTCTACGCCACACCGAACTTCGCGGCGGAACGGGTCCGTGCCCTCCCCTACCGGGCAACGGCTGAAGGGGTCATCTGGCACCGAAAGGCGGATGGCAGCCGCTGGCTTCAGGTCCGCACCGCCGACGGCGCACTGGCCTGGATGCCGGAAAAGCGGGCCGACGGTAAGCCGTCTTTTGCCCTCACCGACCCCGGCCCGCCGCCCGCTCTCACCGCGCCCCCGCCGCCCCCACCGGGCCACCTGACCCACGCCTGGACCACGCAGGAGGTCAACTATCGCAGCCAGCCGGCCGTGCGCCCCGATACCCTCATCGGGCGCCTCTATCCGGGGGCGCGCCTCAAGGTAATAGAAGACCCGGTCCTGGCGCGGCGGAAACTGGGCACCTACCGGTGGATCAACGTCCGGCTGGAGCCGGAGGGGCCGGACGGATGGGTCGCTGCCTGGTACCTCACCGACAAAGCGCCGGTAACCGAGGCGGCACCACCTCTCACCCACGTTCGCGTCAACAGCGCCATTGGCCTGAACATTCGTCAGGGGCCCGGGACGAATACCCCTGCCATCTGGCGCGTCCCCGACGGAACGATTCTGGAGATACTGGAAGACCCCCAGCAGGCGGCGGCGAAGGTCGGCCAGCAGGGGCAGTGGATTCGGGTGCGGACCCCCAGTCTCCACGAAGGGTTCGCTGCCGCCTGGTATCTGGTCGCCGATGTGAAGCCGGATAACCGTAAGCCGGTAGAAGATGGCCCGCTACCTTTCGGGGAGTGCGCCTGGATTTTCGGCATCCACGGCGCCGGAGCCGCCGAAACGGAGGATTTTCGGCATCTCTTTCAGGGGACGGGGAAGCGCGGATGGGTGCTCTTTACCGAATCCATCGGTCGTCATCCCCAAAACCTGCAGCCGAACGAAGCGCTGCGGCAGAAATTATGGGACTGGGCGCGCAGCGGGTTCGGCGTAGTCATCCGGCTCAATTACGGCTACGAGCCGTCGGGGACCCTTCCCGAATCCCGCTACTACGAGGACTTCGCCGCCACCTGTGCCCGCTGGGTAGAACTCTACCTCAAGCGGCCGGAAATGCCTCCGTCTCATTACACCTGGGTGCTGACCATCGGCAACGAGCAGAACAACGTGCGGGAGCATCCGGGCGGCGCCAACGACCCCATAGAGCACATCACCCCACAACTCTATGCCCGCGCCTTCAACCTGGTCTACCGGGCGATCAAAGCAGTGCTCCCCAACGCCACGGTGATCACCGGAGCAGTGGACCCGTACAATACATTCCCCTGGATTCGTCTGGGCGGGATCCGCTACCGTCCGCTGACATACTTCAAGGAGATGCTGGAGGGGATTCAGGCGCTGGACGGCTTCGCGCTGCACACGTACACCCACGGCCCGGTGCTGGAATATATCACCCACAAGCGGGTGTTCACCGACGAACCTCTCACCCCTGGCACCGAATACGAGCACTACTACGACTTCCAGGCCTACCGACCGTTCATTGAAGCCATCCCCCCGAAATGGCGGGATAAACCCATCTACATTACCGAGACGAATCACTGGACGGTGAACCCGGATGGGTCGCCGCCGCTGGGGTGGCTCAACCGGAACATTGGCTGGGTGCGGGCGGCGTATGCGGAGATTCACCGCTGGAACAACACACCGCATGCCCAGCAAATCCACTGCCTGTTGCTCTACCGGTGGCAGGCGGACGAGTGGGAGATCCGCACCAAAGACCAGGTGCAGGAGGATTTCCGCCGCGCGTTGGCGTATGATTACCGCTGGCGGAAGTGAGG
>CAKZOY010000368.1 GCA_937138275.1 uncultured Chloroflexota bacterium | reverse complement strand
CACCCATTCGCCCCGGAAAGTAAGCCGATAGCGCACAACCCTTGCGCGGGGTGTAAAAGCCCTGCGCAAGGGTCACCCGCCCAACAGTTGGTTCATCTTGGACAATGAGCGCCTGTTCTGCGAGCGGGAGTTATCGGGCGAGGAAGCCATCCAGGCAGCCCTGGAAGGGATGAAGTTGTTTCTCATCAAGGCTATCTACCCGGTGGGGCGCATCAATCCCGTGTGGCTCGCCCGATAGCATCGCCGTGCATGTCCAGCTCGCCATAAAGCATTGCCGAAATTGGGCTGAAAGGAGTATATCCGGTGACCACTGACCTTAAACTGCTTTGGCTCCGCCGCGTCCTCTTTGTAAAGGCCCTCCTCACCCTTTTTGCGTGGGGGTTGCCTGCCCTCCTTGGGCCTTCATCTCTTCTCGCCATCCTGGGAGTTCCCATTCCTGAAGACCCCATCTACCTCAGGCTCTTCGGAGGGGCTTGTACGGCCTTTGGCGTCGCCTACTGGTTTGCATACCGAGACCCTGTGCGCAACGTGGCGATTGTGAAGGCAGGGCTTGTGGACAACGGCTTGATCACGCTGGTGATCCTCCTCCTTGGGCTGGCTGGCAGGATGTCCAGTGTCTTCATCTGGCTCTCCGGCCTTCTGACAGGGCTGTTTTTTCTATTGTTCCTGGTCCTTATGCCCAGGCAGGGGCAGCACGTGGCGAGATGACCGCCCGATGGGATCGCCCAGCCGCCTTTATGAACGCAAAAAGGCCCCGCACCCCATCACTCCGTCTCTCCTGGCCCTGAGCCGCGCCCTGATGCTGGACGCAGGGGAGATAGAGGCACTGGCAATTATGGCAGAGACGCCGCAAGCCCTTTTTCTGACGGATGATGCGGCAGCCCGACTGGCAGCGGAAGAACTGGGGTATCGGGTGCGCGGAAGTATCGGCATTTTGCTTCGGGCGATCCGGCGCGGCAGACTGATGGCCGCCGAAGCAGTACTCGCTTGAAAGCCATCCCCCAGCGCTCCTCACTGTATATCCGTCCCGCCCTGCTGGAGGAGATCATTGCCCGGGTGGAACAGGAATATGGGCTGAAGTAACTCCGGAAGCCCGGATCTTGCGCCGGTGGAACGGTTACGGTGAGCGGATTCCGGAGAGTCCGGGTAGCCTCCAGAGGAAGGACGGTGTTTCCAGCCGTTCGGGAAAACATTGCGGCGGGCGGCCATTCGGCCGCCCGCCGCAAATCTACCATTCCCCGTTTCCCTGTGAGCGTACGTCTGCGCTCCTGTACGGGACGCCTGCTTGCTTTACGAACCGGTCTCCCCTGGCCACCAGCCGGATCACGCCGAGGAGGATCCCGAAGATCGGAGCCAGCAGGAGCAGCCACATCATCCTGCCCGGCCTGCCGGAAAGGGCCTTACCGTTGATTCTCGCGCCATGAACCGTTCCCAGAAACTATCACCTCCTTCCATCCACGTCCATCATCTCCGGCAGAACTGCGGGCCTGCGTTATTGGTTTAGAGGGCTGGGCAGGCTTGAACACTTCTGATGCTTCCCGATTTATCTTCCAGAGTAGAATCAGTGCGACGATAGAGGGCGCAGCCAGCAGGCCTACCACAACAGCGACTGTCAGTAACCAGTATCGGAGTCCTTCCAGTTCCTGCTGTTGTGCTGCGAGACTTGCTTCTTTTTGACGTAACATTTGCTCCCACCCAGCCAGTTCCTGTGCCCGACGGGTCAGCCTTTCCCCCTGTTCGGCCAATTCCTTTTCCCGCTCGGCCAGCCCTGCCTCTCGTTCGGCCAATCGCTTCTCCCACTCGGCCAGCCTTGCCTCCCACTCGGCCAGTTCCTGTGCCCGTTGTTCCATTGCATCTGTCCCTTCATTCAGTCCCTCTTCCGGCTGCACTTCAGCTTCATCCGCTGGTCAGTGCGGTGACCGTTTTGCTGATTGTGGTGCTGATGGTGGGAAACCTCCCCTCCGCTTTATAGATGCGCCGCTCCCCAGA
>CAKZOY010000367.1 GCA_937138275.1 uncultured Chloroflexota bacterium | reverse complement strand
TTGCTGCGCAAGCCCCAAAGACCCTGTGGCTTCCTATCGCCATCTGGGTTATAATATACGATGATGGACTGGGACACTTTTGAGCAATTGGTCGCCGAGGCGCTGGAGAACCTCCCCGCGTTCTTTCGGGAGAAATTGGAGAACGTGGAGATTGTGGTGGAGGATTGGCCGGACCGGCACACAATGCGCCTGGCGCGCGTCCGTTCTCCGGCCGACCTCCTGGGCTTCTACCACGGCGTGCCCAAAACCCATCGCACTTCCAGTTATATGCTCGTCCTTCCCGACAAAATCACCCTCTACCGCCGCCCTATACTGATGCGCTGCCGCACGGTAGAGGAGGTCCGCGCCCTCATTGAGCGCACCCTGCGCCACGAAATCGCCCACCATTTCGGGATAGACGACGATCGCCTGCGGGAAATCGGAGCGTACTGATATGCCTACCGTTCACCTGGCCTACGGAAAACAGGGGCTGACGGTGCACCTCCCCGACGATGTGCCCGTCACCGTGATAGAGCCCCGATTTGTGCCGGGGCTTCCGGACGAAGCGGCTGCGATCCGGGACGCCCTGCGCGCCCCGATCGGGGCGCCGCCTCTGCGAGACCTGGTGCGGCCGACGGACACCGTCGCCATAGTCTTCAGCGACATCACCCGGCCGATGCCCAACGACCGCGTCCTGCCCGTCCTGCTGGACGAACTGGCGCTGGCAGGCGTCTCCGACTCCCGGATTATCCTCATCAACGCCCTGGCGACCCACCGTTCCCAGACGGAGGCCGAACTGCGCCGGATGCTGGGGGACGCGATCGTGGAGCGCTATCGCATCGTCCAGCACGACGCCTGGGACGAGGCGAACCTGGTACCGGTGGCCCGCAACCGCGCCGGTCGGACGGTACGGGTGAGTCGGGCCTACATGGAGGCCTCGGTGCGCATCCTGACCGGCTTCATTGAGCCGCACTTCTTCGCCGGATTCAGCGGCGGCCCCAAAGCGGTGTTGCCGGGCATCGCCGACGTAGACGCCATTCTGGATAACCACGGCCCGGAGATGATCGCCCATCCGCAGGCCACCTGGGCCGTCACCGAGGGCAACCCCATCTGGGAGGAGATGCGGGAGGTGGCCCTGGCGACGGCCCCCACCTTCATCCTCAACGTTTCCCTGAACCGGGAGCGCCGGATTACGGGGGTCTTTGCGGGGGACCTGACCGCCGCCCATCGGGCCGGGGTCGCCTTTGTGCGCCAGCACGCGATGCAGCCGGTCCCGGAACCCTTTGACCTCGTCATCACGTCCAACAGCGGCTATCCGCTGGACCTGAACTTGTACCAGGCGGTAAAAGGGATGTCCGCCGCGGCGCAGATTGTCCGGCCGGGCGGGGATATCATCGTCGCGGCCGAATGCTGGGACGGCATCCCCGACCACGGAGAGTACAAACGACTCCTCTGGGAGGCTGCGTCGCCCGAAGACATCCTGGCGCGGGTGATGGCGCCGGGGTTCCGTTGCCAGGACCAGTGGGAGGCACAGATTCAGGCCCAGATTCAGCGCAAGGCGCGCGTCCATGTTTATGCGGGCGGCCTTCGCGATGAGGACCTGCGGCGGGCGCACGTAATCCCCTGCCGTTCGGTGGAGGAGACGGTGGCCCGCATCCTGCGGGAGAACCCCCGCGCCACGGTTGCCGTCCTGCCCGACGGCCCCCAGACGGTGCCGTATATAGATAAGGGGACCTAAGTTTACTGGCTGGGGATAACGTTTGTAGTCAGCCACGGA
>CAKZOY010000366.1 GCA_937138275.1 uncultured Chloroflexota bacterium | reverse complement strand
AACGTAACACGCCTATGCGCATCGCCCTGGCTCAAATCAACTCTACCGTCGGAGACCTGACCGGCAACCGGGATCAAATCCTGGCCTGGATGGAGCGGGCGCGGGAGGTGCAGGCCGACGTCGTGGTCTTCCCCGAAATGGCTATCACAGGCTATCCGCCGGAAGACCTGCTGCTGAAGCCGGACTTCGTGGAGGCCGCAGTGCGCACCCTCCACGAAATCGCCCCCGCCACCCGGGGCCTGACAGCCATCGTCGGCGGGGTGTATGCCGAAGACGACCTCTACAACGCCGCCGCCGTCCTGCACGACGGCCGTCTGGCAGGGGTCTACTACAAGCAGTACCTGCCCAACTACGGCGTCTTTGACGAGAACCGCTACTTCCAGGCCGGGCGCCAGCGCCTGGTCTTCGCCCGCGACGGCGTGCTCCTGGGGGTGAGCATCTGCGAGGACATCTGGTATCCCGACGGGCCCCCGCAGGCCCAGGCGACCCAGGCCGGGGCCGAAGTCCTGATCAACATCTCCGCCTCACCCTACCACATCGGCAAAGGCAGGGCGCGCCAGCGGATGCTCTGCACCCGCGCCGCCGACAACATCGCCTTCGTCGCCTACGGCAACCTGGTCGGCGGACAGGACGAACTGGTGTTTGACGGTCACAGTTTGATCTGCGGGCCGGAGGGGGAAGTGATCGCCCGGGGCCGGCAGTTTGCGGAGGACCTGGTGGTGGCCGACCTGGACCTGCGCCGGCTCTTCCGCCAGCGCCTCACCGACCCGCGCCGCCGCAAAGCCCCCCGTCCCGCCGATGAGTTCCAGCGGATAGAACTCTCTCCGCTGGCTCCGCCTCCCGATAGAACACCCGTCTCCCCGACCCAGACGCCGCTTCTGGAGGTGCTGGAGGAAATCTACCAGGCCCTGGTGCTGGGGACGCGCGACTATGTCCGCAAGAACCGCTTCCGGCAGGTGGTGGTGGGCCTTTCCGGCGGCATTGACTCCTCCCTCACCGCGGCGATCGCCGCCGACGCGCTGGGGCCGGAGAACGTGACCGGCGTCGCCATGCCCACCCGCTACTCTTCGTCCCACAGCCTGGAAGACGCCGAGCAGGTGGCCCGCAGCCTGGGCATCCGTTTCCTGGTCATCCCGATTGACGACATCTTTCAGGCCTTTCTGGACGCTCTGGACCCCCTCTTTCGGGGCCTGGAACCGGACGTCACGGAAGAGAACCTCCAGCCCCGCATCCGGGGGACGGTCCTGATGGCCCTTTCCAACAAATTCGGCTGGCTGGTGCTGACCACCGGCAACAAGAGCGAAGTGAGCGTGGGCTACTCCACCCTCTACGGCGACACGGCGGGGGGCTTTGCCGTGATCAAAGACGTCCCCAAGACGCTGGTCTACCAGTTGGCCCGGTACCGGAACGAACGGGCAGGGTGGGAGGTCATCCCGCGGCGGGTGCTGGAGAAACCGCCATCGGCGGAACTGCGGCCCAATCAGCGGGATACCGACTCGCTCCCACCCTATGAGGTGCTGGACCCGATTCTGCGCGCCTACGTGGAGGAGCGCTGGGGGATCGCCGACATCGTCCGATCCGGCTTTGACCAGGAGACGGTCCGGCGGGTGGCGCGCATGGTGGACCACAGCGAGTACAAGCGACGACAGAGCCCGCCGGGGGTGAAAATCACCCCGCGAGCGTTTGGCAAGGACTGGCGGCTGCCGATCACGAACGGGTATTCGGTGCAGTAGCGGGTACAACGGTTCTGGGATGGGCATGGGAGGGGTTCGGAACTGCGGCGCCGCCGCCGGTTCCGAACCCCTCCCGCTTATATTGACAATGGCAGATTCTAAATTATAATGACAAACTGTGCGTTAAAAGTATAAATGGTATTATCCAATTCGGCTT
>CAKZOY010000365.1 GCA_937138275.1 uncultured Chloroflexota bacterium | reverse complement strand
GGTAGTGGGTAGTCGGTAGTCGGTAGTGGGTAGTCGGTAGGAGGTGGGTGATGATGAGTGCCGGGGAGTATATAGAAAGTTTGCGGCGTCTGGGGCCGCGGACGGTGTATCTTTTCGGGGAACGGGTGGAGAATCCGGTGGACCATCCCCTCATCCGCCCGTCGGTCAACGCCTGCGCGATGACGTACCGCCTGGCCGAACTCCCCCAGTACCAGGACCTGATGACGGCGACGTCGGCGCTGACCGGGCGGCGGATCAACCGCTTCGTCCACCTGCACCAGAGCGCCGACGACCTGGTCCGAAAAGTCAAAATGCAGCGGTTGCTGGGGCAGATGACCGGCACCTGCTTCCAGCGGTGTGTGGGGCTGGATGCCCTGAACGCCGTCTGGAGCACGACGTATGAGATAGACCAGAAATACGGCACGGACTACCACGCGCGCTTCCGCCAGTACGTCCTGGAGTGGGAGGAGAAGGACTGGACGGTGGACGGGGCGATGACCGACCCGAAGGGAGACCGCTCCCGGAGTCCCTCGGCCCAGTCCGACCCCGACCTGTACGTCCACGTGGTGGAGCGGCGGCCCGACGGCATCGTCGTCCGCGGGGCCAAGATGCACCAGACGGGGATTCTCAACTCCCATCAGATTCTGGTGATGCCCACCGCGGCGATGCGGCCCGAGGAGGGGGACTACGCCGTCTGTTTCGCCGTCCCCGCCGACGACCCGTCCCTCATCTACATCTACGGCCGCCAGTCCTCGGACACGCGCAAACTGGAGAAGAGTCCGGTGGATGTGGGGAACGTTCACTACGGTGGACAGGAGGGGATTGTCATTTTCAACGATACGTTTGTCCCCTGGGAGCGGGTCTTTATGTGCGGGGAGACGGAGTTCGCCGGGATGCTGGTGGAGCGGTTCGCGGCGTACCATCGGCAGTCCTACGGGGGCTGCAAGGTGGGGAACGGGGACGTGCTCATCGGCGCGGCGGCCGCGATCGCCGAGTACCAGGGTATTGCCAGTGCCAGCCATATCCGGGAGAAACTGACCGAGATGGTGCACCTGAACGAGACCCTCTACGCTTGCGGCATTGCCTGCTCTGCCCAGGGCGCGCCGACGGCGGCGGGGAATTATCTGGTGGACGTCCTGCTGGCGAACATCTGCAAACACAATGTCACCCGGTTCCCCTACGAGATCGCCCGGTTGGCTCAGGACATCGCCGGGGGGCTTCTGGGGACGATGCCCTCGGAGGCGGACTTCGCTTCGCCGGAGGTGGGACCGTGGTGCCGGAAATTCCTGGCTGCGGCAGGGCCCCATCCGCCGGAGCACCGGCAACGGATGCTGCGGCTGATAGAGGCGATGACGATGGGGGCGCTGGCGGTGGGGTATCTGGTGGAATCTATGCATGGGGCGGGCTCACCCCAGACCCAGCGCATCGTGATTCAGCGGCAGGCAGACCTGGAGGCGAAGAAGGCGCTGGCACGGCGCCTCTGCGGGATAGAGCCGGACGATCTGGTGCCGAAAGAATAGCGACCCTCTCCTGTAGCGAACATCCGGCGGTGCGACACTTTTCCCCCTGCCGGGTGTTTTTTTATTATGGCTGCAGTCGGGTGACGGTCATGCGGGTGCGACCGGCACCAAATGAAATGAGAGGAGGGACGCTATGATCTGTATCGCTTATTCCGATCTTGCCGCTGTCCTCATTGCGTATCTTCTCGGTGCGATTCCCTTTTCCTACCTGATCGCCCGCTGGCGGGCGGGCATCAACATCTACGAGCACGGCGAGGGGAACGTCGGCGCGCGGAATGTCTACCACGTGGTCGGGCCGAAGTGGGGCGTGCTGGCGGGCGTGCTGGACGTGGGCAAAGGGACGGCCGCCTGTCTCCTGGCCCGGCATCTGGCCATCTCCCAGGCAGCATTTCTGGCCGCGGGGTTCGCCGCCCCGATGGGGCACAACTTCTCCCCCTTCCTGCGCTTCCGCGGCGGTAAGGGGGTCGGCGCGACGATGGGGTTCCTGCTGGGGTTCCTGCCCCTATCCACCCTCGTCGGCGGCCTGTGGATCGCGGCGATGTATCTCCTCTTCCGCGATATGAACAAGGCGCTGAACTTCGGCATCCCCGCCGTCATCCTTCTGCCGCCCGTCTTCGGCGCGCCGTTCTGGACGGTCCCGTATATCCTCTGCCTTTTCCTGATGCTGGCTGTCAAGAAAATCATAGATATGCCCCACGAGCGGGAGGTCTGGGCGCGCCGTCCCTGGAGAGAAGGACGGCCCGGTTTCTACGATGAAAGCGCCAATTCGGAGCAGCCGGTACCTCATCCATGAACGAGTTTCCCTCCCCGACCCTCATCCATTACCAGGTTGCCCTCACGGTTGTCCTACTGGTGGTGGGGCTGAACCTGCTGGCCAATCTCCGGATGGTGGGGAAAGCGACGCCGCAGCAGGTCAACCCGGCCGGGCTGGAAATGGTCTCTGTGCTGGTGCCGGCCCGCAACGAAGCGCGCAACATCCGCCGCTGCCTGGAGTCGCTGCTGGCTCAGGAGTATCCGCTGATGGAAATCCTGGTGCTGGACGACAACTCCACCGATGAGACGCCCCAGATTGTGGCGGAGATGGCCCGGAAGGACCCGCGGCTGCGGTTGATCCGCGGGCAGATGTTGCCCCAGGGCTGGATGGGAAAAAACTTCGCCTGCCACCAACTGGCGCAGGAGGCGCGCGGCCGGTGGCTCCTCTTCACCGACGCCGATACCGTCCATCATCCGCAGACGCTGGCCTGGGCGCTGACGGCGGCAAAGCAGAATCGGGCCGACCTGGTCACCGTGATCCCGCGCGCGGTCACCCATACCGCGGGTGAGGCGTTGCTGCTGCCCATTATCCCGTTCGGGGTTCTGGGCTGCCTGCCGCTGGCGCTGGGGGAGCGATTGCGCATCCCCGCGCTGACGATGGCGATCGGGACCTTTCTGCTCTTCCGGCGGGAGGCCTACGAGCGCATCGGGGGACACGCGGCGGTGCGGGGCGAGATCGCCGAAGACGCGGTGCTAGCCCGGCGGGTGCGGCGGCACGGGGGGCGGGTGGTCATCCTGGACGGCGCGGACCACCTGGATGTCCACTTCTACCGGGGTTTCTGGGAGACCTGGCACGGGCTGGCGAAGAGCGCCTTCGCCGCGTTGGAGTACCGGCTTCTCCTTGTCCTGCTGATGATGGCCTTCTACGGCTTCCTGTTCCTCTGGCCGGTCCTGCTGATGTATTGGGGACTTCTGCAGGGACGGATGGGGGAACCGGCGCTGCGCCTGGCCTTCTTTCAGGTCTTTCTGAACAGCGGCCTCTGGTATGTGGTGGCGGTGCGCTTTCGTCTGCCGCGCATCACGGCCTTCCTGTACCCGATCACGGTCCTGCTCATCCTGCTGGTGGTGCTGGACTCCATTCGGATGGCGGTCTGGAGCGGCATCGGCTGGAAGGAGCGGGTTTACCGCGTGCGCGGGGGCATTCTGCGGCACTGAGCGGTTTCCCCACTGCGAAATTAGGGATCGGGTATTGGGGATCGGGAATTGGCGCGCTCGGTCGGCGCCGATGGGCTAACCAGTTGCCAGCATCCAGTCGGCGGGAGCGGTTTCCACCTACCCGTGGGCCGGATAACTGCCGACGACATTGGGGGTTTCACTGCCAGATGGATGCGCCGGAGAGCCTTTCAGGAGTCTACAAAGTGTTTCAAGATCGTCAGGTCTTCCCTGCCAGGATGATAAAATGGTCTTTTTCTAAATCACAATATCTGCGCAATTTCCGCAGAACCTTGTTGGCCCAGTTCTTTCTTTTCATGAGGACCCTCATCAGGTTGGGCGCCGATGACCAGCCCCTAGAGACACAGAGAACACAGAGGAGCGCAGAGAGAAATATTTCTTCGTGCCCTTTGTGTGGTCCTTTGTGCTTCGTGGTGATGGGAAAAACCAGAGAGAGATGCAAAGGGTTCTGTTATCTCTCCGGGAATCCTCTGTGTCCTCTGCGTCTCGGCGGTGAAAAATGGGGCGTGGCTGAACACTTACCTCCCAGCGCCCAATATATTTACGTTTTACGC
>CAKZOY010000364.1 GCA_937138275.1 uncultured Chloroflexota bacterium | reverse complement strand
CCTGCTACCTGTAGATTCAACCCATAGGGGTGGTATGACTTTTTAAGACTTCGCCGGAAGGCGGTGATACGACTTTACGAGATTCAACACGTACATACGGTGAGCATCGGGTAGAATCGTTACTCTTCACTGAATGTTCGCCGGGCATCCTCATACCCCAGGTCTATCAGTTCCCGGCTGGTCTTCGGGTCGTAGCGGAGAATTTGCAGGAGACCGATTTCCTGGCTGGGGACGATCACCCGGCAGCGAATGTAGCGGTGCTTTTCGTCCATCTCGGCCGCTACCAGCCAATTGATCCGCTCCAGTTGCTTGATGTCGTTCTCAAACGTTGCGCTGAGCGCCAGGTCCAGCATCACGGCGAACGCCTGCCAGGGCCAGCGCGGCAGCGGGATGTGCCGCTCCCCCACCGGAGAGAGCAGCACCACGTACACCTCATCCGCCCCAGCGTCAATCGCCGCTGAGAGCGGCGTATTCGCCATCACTGCCCCGTCCCAGTAGTGCCGATCCCCGATGCGGGTCCAGGGATAGACCAGGGGGATGGAACAACTGGCCAGGATGTGGGCCGGAGTAATTTCGGTCTTGCGGTTGTCAAAGATGCGCAGGTCGCCCCCCTCCACCTCGGTGGCGGTGATGAGCAGCCGCTTTTCCGTTCGGGCCAGTCCGTCAAAATCAATGAACCGGTAGAGGGTCCGGGTCCAGGGCGAGGTATCGTAAATGGCCCGCCAGGGGCGCAGTCGCCAGAAGCGGTGAATATCCCGGGTGCGGGTGGAAAGCCAGGCCGCTTCCAGGTCCCGCGCCGTCTTCCCGGAGGCGATGGCGGCGGTGTTGATGGCCCCGATAGACGTACCGACCAGGATGTCAGGGGAAAGACCGGCCTCCTCCAGATATTTGTAGACCCCACATTCGTATGCTCCGCGGCCACCGCCACCGGAGAGGACCAGTGCGCGTGTCAGTTTTGTTGGGGTCATCGCCATCGCCTCCAGCAAACAGGCATCACAAGGTATTCCGTCGCGAGAGCAGGCTGGGGTAGACCGTCACCAGCCGGAAGGCCTCCTCCAGGTCCTGACGGGTGAGCAGGCCCAGAAACGTCCCGGCATCCACCACCGGTATCGCTTCGGCCCCGGATTCGCTCATCCGCTGCTGAATCTCAAAGAGGTCGTCATCTGGGCCGACGATCAGAAAGTTCCGCTGCATGATCTGATGGACCGGGACCTGGGGGCCGTGTTCTTTCAGGCCTCGCAGGACCCCCGTACGGGTCAGCATACCGACCAGGCGATCCCCTTCGCAGACCGGAAAATCGGATTGAAATCCCTCCAGCATCAGGTCCACTACGTGGCTCAGTGGGTCCTCCGGATGAACGGCCTGGGGGGAATGGGAGTAGGCCTGGCGGACCCGCAACCCGGCGAGCGCGGTCTTGAGTTGAACCATACGCCCTTCCTGAGTCGCGCCCGCATAGACGAAGAGGGCAACCAGGATGAGGAAGACATCGCGGCTGAAAAGTCCCAGGAGGCCCAGCCCCCACGCCAGCACCTGCCCAATGCGGACAGCCAGCGCCGTCGCGCGGCCGTAGGGCATCACTGTCGCCAGGATCGCGCGCAAAACCCGGCCGCCGTCCATAGGAAAGGCCGGAAGCAGGTTAAACCCCGCCAGGAACAGGTTGGTAATCGCCAGGTAGGGCAACAGGTACGACCAGGAAAGCGTCCCACCGGATGAGATCGCCTGCAGGAACGCCGTCCATATCCGCAGGGGGAACAGGAACAGGGTGAGGAAAGATAGCCCCACGCCGATGAGCCCGCTGGCCACCGGCCCGGCCAGCGACATCAGCAGTTCCTGGTAGGGGCGTTCGGGGACCCGTTCCATCTGGGCAACGCCCCCCAGTGGCAGGAGCACAATCTCGTTGACCCTGCTACCGAACTGAATAGCAACCAGGCTATGGGCCAGTTCGTGGAGGACCACACAGACAAAGAGCAGTACAACAACAACGATCCCGAAAACCGCTCCGCGCCAGAAAGGGTTCTGCCCACTCCCGAACTGGATCGCAGCCCAGACGAGGATCAGAGGGAACGTGATATGCATACGGATAGGGATACCTTTGACCGTTACCAGTTTCAGTGAGCCCATACCCAATCCTTTCGGCCCGGTTGCCGAACGTAACTATAGCACAGTCTGGCGTAAGTGTCAAAATCCGGAAGCGCGAGTTTGTGTAGCCACTCAATTCCAGGTTAGCGCCGCGCCCGCGAAAGAAGCGGGGTTTGTGGGGGCGGCTTCGCCGCCCCCACAAACCCCACCCTTTTCCCATGCAGAACGAATTGCTGCGCAAACCCAGGCAAAGCCCAACTTGACATCTCCCATTTCTGGGCTATTCTATAAGCAAGTTTTGCGCCAGTTCACCGTCATCCGATCGCTTTCGCCATCCCTCCCCAAGGATGTGGATATGAAGCCCTGGATCGGGCGAATCCGGCTGGTAAACGGTCAGCGGCAGCAGGGCGAGCACCCATGCTGTACCTGGTTTTCCCCTCCATTGCATCCCGCCAGTGGGCGCGAGGGCGAAACCTTCGCGATGGTGCTGGAACTCAGCGGCCCGGCAACCTCCCGCCTCTATCGGGAAATTCGGGACGCTACCGCCCAATCGTTCTGGTCCACCTCCGGAAGCCCCATCGCCGCGCTGCGCCGGGCCGTCATTGCCGCAAACCGCGCCTTATTCCGCTTCAATAGCCAGGTTCCGACGGAAAGCCGTTGCTGGGGAGACCTCGCCTGTGCAGCGCTTCGGCCCGACGAGGTCTTCCTGGCTATGGTCGGGCAAGCCTGGGCGCGTATCCTCGCTGCGGACGTCCGCGGGCAACACCCGGAAGAGTTCTTCCCTCCCCTGGGCAGCAGAGCATGGGCAGAGGTCGCCATCACATATAGCCCAATACAGCCGGGTACCACCCTCCTGCTTACCCCTCAAAATCTTCCGGAGATCATTGCCCTGGAAGCGCTGGATACCGTCCTTCAGCGGAAAGATGAAGAGATACTGGACGGTCTGGAGCAACTGGCTGGGGACGAGTCCCTGACCGCGCTGGTGGTCCGCTGGCCGGAAGAAGAGATAGCCATACCCACGCCTCCACCGCGCCGCCGGAAAACTCCCCAACCCGTAGAGCCCCCCCGTGCGCCCGCCCCATCGCCGGAGGAAGAAATTGCTCAGGAACTGCTCCCCGTTCCTGCAAAAACACCGGTATGGGAGACTGTTGCTGAGGAACCGGAAGTGGAGGTAACCGCCCCTTCTCCCCGGTCCTGGGAGGTGGAAACTTTTTCCCGCGCCGTCCCCGGTACGCCGCTTCCTCCCACCGGACTTCGCCGCCTGGGCGGGGCAATGCTCGCAGGATTATCGGCCATTGGGAGGGCACTGAGTAGAGGAATCACCGCAGCAGGGAAAACCCTGGTCGGAGGCGCGAAAGCCCTGGGGAGCGGTATCGGGGCCCTGGGGCCCGCTGTCCGTCGCGGAGGACGCACATTGTTCCGCCGCGTCCTGCCTGGTGCAGAGCGCCGACGAGCGGTCGCCCCGCGCAGGGTGCGCCTTCCTCCGCCGGAAAACCCCCGCCGGATGGCGGCCGTTGCCGTCGTCATCCTGATCCTGGTCGCACTGATCACCCTGTTCACCTGGTTCCAGTACGGCCGGGACCTCCTCCGGGGACGGGCAATTTCCCAGGCCCAGGAACACATCCGGGCCGCCCAGCAGGCCTCCAACCCCGACATCGCCCGCCCGCACTGGGAGGCCGCCCTGACCATTCTGGCCGAGTATGACGACCCGGAGGCTACCGCTCTGCGCACGATGGCGCAGGACGCTCTGGACATCATGGAGGGTGTCACTCGGGTCACTCCGGTCCTTGTGGCCGATCTGGGGGCTGCCCAGGGCCGGCGTCTGGCAGCGTGGGAACAGAGCATCGCTGTTCTGGAGGACGGTGGGCAGGTCCAGCGCATCCCGCTCAGTGGCGGGAGCGAAACGGTTCCTCTCCCTCAGGGGGCCACACCGATAGACATCGCCCGTTATCAGATGGAATCCGGCCGGACCTCACCGGTGCTGCTCATTCTGGGCCGGGGGGCGAGTTTGTGGACGTACGATTCCCGCTGGGGGGAAACCCGGTCGCTGGCCCTCTCTCCGCCTCCCGGCAGTCACGACCCAGTGGCAATGGGTACATATCAGGGGCGCCTCTATCTGCTGGACCCGGCCGCAGGCCAGATATGGCGATACTGGCCCCGGAACGAACAGTTCACCGGAGGCGCAGAGGCGTACTTCTCCTCCGGAGCGCCCTCCCTGACTGGAGCCCGGGATATGGCGATTGACGGCAACATCTACGTGTTGTTTGAGGATGGACAGGTCGCCCGCTACCTGGAGGGGGAGGCAGAACCTTTTGCCGTCACCGGTGTTCCGTCGCCACCCCCCCATTTCATCGCTCTGACCGTGGACCCGGAATTGACGAACGGTCCAGTGTATCTGGCCGACGGGACGGCGGAGCGCATCGTTGTGCTGAGGGCAGACGGGTCCTTCTGCGCTCAACTGCGCGCTCCGGGCGAAGAATTTCGCGGTCTTCAGGCGCTGACGGTCAGCGACACGGGGAATGACCTGTTCATCGCCGCCGGGGGGAGAATATACAAAGTTCCCATCCCCTCACTGCCCTGCCGGTAGGATTAGTAC
>CAKZOY010000363.1 GCA_937138275.1 uncultured Chloroflexota bacterium | reverse complement strand
CTCCCCCTTGCCCTGACGGGCGGGGGAGAGGGGGGACAGAGAGGGGTTTTGCGGGGCGGCGGCGAAGCCGCCGCCCCAAAAAACCCGCTCCCTACTTCCGGGCTACCTCCTCCATCAGTTCGGTGATAACAATCTCCACGGGGCAGGCGACGACGCAGCGGCCGCAGCCCACGCAGCCCAGCGGGCCGAAGTCGTCCGGGTAGTAGCAGAACTTGCACATAAACCGGTTGCGCAGCCGTTCCCAGTTGGTCGGGCGGGGGTTGTGCCCCCCGGCGACCCGCCGGTAGTTCGGGCTGGTACAGGCGTCCCACACCCGGATGCGTTCGGTGCGCACCAGGCCCGGCCGCACATCCACCACCCGGTCCACCACGTCGTAGCAGCGGCAGGTGGGGCAGACGTAGGTGCAGATGCGGCAACTGAGGCACCGTTCGCCGTAGCGCATCCAGAGTCGGTGTTCCTCAAAGAGCGCACGCCACCTCGCCGATGGGGTCACCGGGACCGGCGGGTTGTATTCCTCTACCGGGCGGGGCTCGCCGCGCACTTCCACAGGCGGCAGACCCTCCAGGATTGCCACTCCCTTCGGCGTCACGGGTTGCAGGATGTAGTGGCCGTCGTCGGTGGGGCGGATCAGGACGTCCAAATAGGTCGGGTCGGCAGGGCTACCTCCTATGGAGACGCAGAAACAGCCCTCCCACATCCGGGTGCAGGCCATCCCCACCAGCACCGTCCGTTCCCGATGGTGGCGGTAGTAGGTATCGGGCGGGTCCTGGTGGATGAAGAGCGCGTCTATCGCCGCCAGCCCATGGGCGTCGCAGGGGCGAATGCCGAAAAGGACCTGACGGCGATCCGGCAGGACCTCTTCCAGCGCCACATCCTTGCCCCGCTGCTCTATGCGCAGGATGACTTCGGTAGCCGGGAAGAGAAACTCCTTGGCCGAGAGTTCCGGCCGCTCGTAGTCCAGCAGCACCTCCGCGGCCGAATGTACCCTGCGATACAGGACGTGCCCGTCCACATCGGTAGGGGCGACCAGGTCGGTCTTGGCGGCCAGTCGGTCCAGCCACTGGCGAAGGGTCTCCGATGTCGCGTATCGGGTCATCGGTTGCTCCTTTTACCGCAAAGGACACGAAGGGAGTGGTGACTCTGGTAAGTGTTGATTCTCATAAAGTCGTATCCCATCCTTTGCCCTGACGGGCGGGAGGGAGGGGGAAGAGCGGGTTTTTGGGGCGGCGGCGAAGCCGCCGCCCCAAAAACCCCATTCCATAGTTTCTTTGTGTCCTTTGGGGTGAAAAATCTATAAACGAGCATCTGCATTCGCCCGGATGTTTCCCCGGGCCAACGAAGCGAAGATTCCCAGGAAGCAGAGGACGGCGAAGACACCGAAGGCGATGTGCGCGCTGGTCAGGAACAGAGCGGTCGTCTCCGCTGTGACCTTCTGCTCCCCCATCGTCGTTGCCAGGATCAGCATCACGATGCCCATACTGAGCATCTGGCCGGTCAGCCGCATCGTCGCCAGCGTGGCCGATGCCACGCCGTAGTGCGACCGGTCCACCGAACTCATAATGGCGTTGGTGTTCGGTGAGGAGAAGAGGGCGAACCCGAAGCCCAGCAGGGCCAGTATGCCGATCACGAAGGAGAAGGCGGTGGATGGCTCCAGCAGGTACAGGAGCGCCAGTCCCACAACGGTCAGTCCCATCCCGGCCGAGGCGACCACGCGCGGCTCCACCCGGTCGGACGCCCAGCCCGCCAGCGGCGAGAAGAGGGCCTGGACGACGGGCTGGGCCAGGAGGATCAGGCCGGCGTCCCGTGGGCTCACCCCGCGCACCGACTGCAGGTACAGACTGAGCAGGAACCCCACCGCCGACGTGGCGCTGTAGTTGATGAGCGCGGCCAGGTTAGAGAAGGTGAAGGCCGGGTTGTGCCGGAACAGGCGCAGGTCCAGGACGGGGTTCCGCGCCCGCCCCTCCCACAGGCCGAAGGCCGTCAGCACCACTGCGCCGCCGAAGGTCAGCGCCCATCCGGTCGTCGTCGGGAGACGGGAGAACCCGTAGATCAGGGCGACCAGTCCCAGGCCGTAGAGGACGGAGCCGAGCCCGTCAAACCCGTCCTTGTTCCCGGCGCGCCACTCGCCCTGGAGTTTCCAGGCAGCCAGCGCGGCGACGAGGAAGGCCAGCGGGGCGTTAATCCAGAAGATGCTGCGCCATCCCCACTGCTGGGTAAGGAGTCCCCCCAGAAATGGACCCACGGAGAGCCCGACGTAGACGGAGGCGACGTTGATCCCCAGCACCCGTCCCCGTTCTTGGGGCGGGAATACCGATGTCAGGATGGCGACGCCGGTGCCGAAAATCATCGCCCCGCCCAGGCCCTGGACGATGCGGAAGGCGATCAGCGTCTCCACCGAGGGGGCCAGGGCGGAAAGCAACGCGCCGACGGCGTAGGTCATCAGTCCCCAGACAAAGATGCGTTTCCGGCCGTGCATGTCGGCCAGTTTGCCGAAGGGGACCAGGAACATCGCCGAGGAGAGCAGGTACGCCGTGGGAATCCATCCCAGCGCCAGTGCCCCGGCAGCGAACTCCTGCCCGACGGAGGGCAGGGCGATGTTCAGGGCGGAGCCCATAAAGGGGGTGAGAAAGGAACTGGTGGTGGCGACCAGTAAGGCGACGCGGCGAGTGGTGGATGTTTCCCCCATATGTCAATTCCCTGAGCGGTTTTCCTGTATTATAGCATCCTCTTAAGGCAGGGCAAGCATTTCGGTTGGTGGTGGGTTAGGTATTGGGAAATTGGGCTCAGGGTTTATCAATGCTGCGGGAGAGGGAAAAGGGGAGTGGCGGGGCGGCGGCGAAGCCGTCGCCCCGCCCACCTCACTCTCCCGAGATGATTGGCTGCACAAACCCCGGTAACAAACGCTTTTGGTATTTTGTGGCGCCTGTGATATACTTAAACCTGAATCCACGAGGGAGGATGCAAGATGAAACTGCGGGATGTGCTGGAAATCGTTGAGGGCAAGGTCATCTCCCGCAACACGAACCTGGACCTGGAAGTCAAAATGGGATGCGGGGCCGATTTAATGAGCGATGTGCTGGCATTCACCCACGAGGGGACCCTGCTGATGTCCGGGCTGACCAATCCGCAGGTCGTGCGGACGGCGGAGATGGCGGGCATCCAGGCCATCGTCTTCGTGCGCGGGAAGATCCCCCCGCCGGAGACCGTCGCGCTGGCTGAGGAGAAGGGGATCGCCCTCCTGGCTTCCAAGTACACGATGTTTGAGACCTGCGGGCGGCTGTATCGGGCAGGGCTTCCCAGTTGCGGCCTTTTTGAGACCAGTCTGAGGCGCTGGCGAGAGTTCTTCGGAGAAGAGTAGATAAGCCGTGGCTGTGAACGCCGCATTTTCCGAACGGAAACGGGAGATCACCCGCCTTCAGGAACTGGTCTATGAGTTGCGGGTGCGCGACGCGATGACCTCTAAGGTCATCACCGTCGCCCCTCAGACCACGATGGCCGAGTTTCGGGAGGTACTGCGCGCCAACCGAATTTCCGGTACCCCCGTGGTTGAGGGTGGGCGGATGGTCGGAATCATCAGTATAGAGGACCTGATTAAGGCCCTGGCGGCGGGGGAACTGAATGCCACTGTTGGGGAGAAGATGACCCCCCGGACGGTCACCCTGTATGAGGATGACCCCCTGATCCACGCAGTGGGCAAGTTCAGCAGCCTCGGCTACGGCCGCTTTCCGGTCATCAACCGGCAGGGAGACCTGGTCGGCATCCTCGTCCAGGGGGATATTGTTCGGGCCCTTCTGCGCCGGATGGAGATTGAGTACCACGAAGAGGAAGTCCGCCGCTACCGCGCCAGTCACCTCTTTGAAGACATCTTAGCGGACCAGGTCACCCTCCATCTCCGCTACCGCGTCGTCGGAGGGGACTTTGAGCGCGCGGGGGAAGCCTCCAGCCAGTTGAAAAAGACCCTTTCCCGCCTGGGGATTAATCCCCGCATTGTCCGCCGGGTGGCTATCGCCGCCTACGAGGCGGAAATGAACATCGTGATTTATACGGACGGCGGGGAGATCGTCGCCGAGGTGACGCCGATCCGGATACACCTGGAAGCCATAGATCATGGCCCAGGCATCCCGGACATCCAGAAGGCAATGGAGCCAGGGTTTTCCACCGCCCCGGAGTGGGTACGGGAAATGGGGTTCGGGGCCGGGATGGGGCTCCCCAACATTCAGGCCTGCGCCGACGAAATGGTTCTGGAGTCCACCGTCGGCGTGGGCACCACACTGAAGGTGATCATCTATCTGACCTCCGGTCGCCGGGCCTCCACGGATACGTAAAGCAAAAAGGGCCTCTGGGGCAGGCGGCTTCGCCGCCTGCCCCCAAACCGTACTCCACCGGAATTTCCTCCACCCGCCCTGGCGGGAGAATTTCCTCTCGCAATACCAGGACTCGCCCTGAAGCGGAATGCGCCTATTTGCAGTTTATCTATTGACAAATTGCCAATAGTGTGGTATAATGGGAGGCGAAAACAGGGAGCGGAGGAGAATATGCCTCGCGGCAGGCACGGATGGGGATGGAGAGGATGTTCCCGACGGGCGGTGCGGTTTCTGGAGCCGACACTGCTCCTCCTGCTGCACCATGGCCCCGCCCACGGCTATACGCTCCTGGAACATCTGCGGGATTTCGGGCTGGAGGCCTTTGATCCCAGCGTGATCTACCGGGCCCTTCGGGAGATGGAAGACCAGGGCTGGGTCACCTCTACCTGGGACGACACCCAAACCCAGGGGCCGCCCCGCCGGGTCTATCGGCTCACGGCACTGGGAGATGAGGTCCTCCGCCTGTGGGCCCAGGACCTGGAGGACACCCGGCGGTTGATTGATCATCTCCTGGAAAGATACCACCGCCATATGCAGGAAGATAGCGGCGAACACCACGGATATCCGATGGGCGAAGATTGCCCTGACATTCATTGCAGATAGGAGATGAAATGGTCGGATCAGCACAAGTTCTGGAGATGTTGCAGAAGGTGGAAGACCCCGAACTGCGCAGGAACATCGTGGATTTGGGGATGGTGCATGACTTGGAGGTGAAGGACGGCGTCGTCCGGTTCACCCTGGCCCTGACCACGCTGGCCTGCCCGCTGCGGGAAAGTATTGTGGAGAACGCCCGTCGGGCCGTGATGGCCCTGGACGGCGTTCGGGACGTGCAGATTTCTCTGCGGGAAATGACGCCGGAGGAAAAGGCGCGCATCTGGCCCAGGGAAGGGTCCGGGCAACGGGAGATCGGCGTCGCGGCTCACCGGAACCACGTAGACCGCGTCCTGGCGGTGATGAGCGGCAAAGGCGGCGTGGGCAAGTCTTCGGTGGCGGCGACCCTGGCGGTGGCCCTTCGCCGCCAGGGGAAGCGGGTGGGCGTACTGGACGCCGACATCACCGGTCCCAGCATCCCCCGGATGTTCGGTCTGAACGAACCGCCCCCGATGGGGCCGGTCGGTATTCTGCCCGGCGAGACCCGCACCGGCATCAAGGTGATGTCCATCAACCTGCTCCTCCCGGATGAGAACGAGGCGGTGATCTGGCGGGGACCGCTGATCAGCGGTGCCATCCAGCAGTTCTGGGGCGACGTACTCTGGGGCGACCTGGACATCCTGGTCGTGGACCTGCCGCCGGGCACGTCGGACGCCGCGCTCACGGTGATGCAGTCCATTCCCCTCAACGGCATCCTGCTGGTGACCTCGCCCCAGGACCTGGCGGGGATGGTGGTACGCAAGGCGGCGCGCATGGCCTGGCACCTGAACGTGCCCATTGTGGGGCTGGTGGAGAACATGGCCTACGTCACCTGCCCGAAGTGTGGGGAGCGGATAGAGATTTTCGGGCCCAGCCAGGCGCTGCAGACCACGGCGCGGCTGGGGGTGCCGTTGCTGGCGCAACTCCCGCTGGACCCGGAACTGGCCCGCCTGTGCGATCAGGGGCGGGTGGAAGAGTATGTCAGTGACGAAATTGACGCGCTTACCGAAGCAGTGCTGAAACGACTGCCGGTAACCCGAAGTGTGCCCCTCTTTCCGGCAGTCAGCAGCAATCGGTAGGTGAGGAGGCGATGGGAGTCGTGCACATTATGGAACAAACTGCAAATGAACTTCTGGAGGCTCTGGAACGCAATGACCCCCATACCGTGGCGGTAGCCCAGGAGCGGTTCTTGCAGGCGGTGGAGGAGGCCTGGAAGCGGTATCAGGACGGCGGAATCTCCGTCAATGTGCGCGGGCTGCCGCGGGTAATGTATCAGTGGGTTATGGAGGAACTGCCTCAAAAGGTAAAAGACCCCGCCCGGTGGCCGGAAGTGCGGCGGGAACTGACCCGGTTCCTGCGCACTGTGGAATGGGTCGTTGTGCCGCGTGAAACAGGGGAGTAACTTGCTCATCTTGCTGATGAATTTTCTGGCTACCTGGCAGTTTTCCAATGGGACGCGGATGGACGCGGACAAGCAGTGTAGCTCATATTCAAAAGCAGTGCACTTTCTCAAGGA
>CAKZOY010000362.1 GCA_937138275.1 uncultured Chloroflexota bacterium | reverse complement strand
CCGGTTCCCACGGCGCAAACAGAATCTCGCTCATGAGAGAATCTCCACAATTCCATTGCGGCCGTCCACTCGCAGCCGTTGCCCGTCCCGGATGTATCGGGTCACATCGGTCACACCCACAACGGCTGGCAGCCCGTTCTCCCGCGCCACGATCGCTGCATGGGAGATCACCCCTCCCAATTCGGTAACCACCCCGGTCAGGCGGCGAAAGAGGCTGGACCACGCCGGGTCGGTCAGACGGGTCACCAGGATAACCGGCCCCTCCATCCGCAACAGCCGCCGCCCCGCTTCCAGTGGGTCGTTGGTGACCAGGGCAATGCCCTCCACAGGACCGTCCCCGGGACTGGCGGGAATCCCCTCAAATCGCGTCGGTGCCGTCGTCACCTCCGTCGGGGGCGCCTCCTCCAGCGCGGGGCGCCAGCGCCCGGTCTCCGGGTCGTACCAGACCAGTTCCGGCGGGGGCGGTTGGTGGCAATGAAGTTCATGTTCTGCCCGCCGCCACTGCAATACCTCTATGTCCATCCGCCTTTCCCCCCGACTGCGGACGAAATCCAGAAACTCGTCCAGTTTATAGAACATCATAATGTCATCCGGCTGGTCGGGGTAGAAGTGGCGGGCCAGGCGCCGGGCCGCCCGGCCGTAGGCGGCCTGCCGCAGGGCCAGATTGCTCTTGGAGTCCTCCCGCCAGGAGATGAGTTGCCGTCCCCACCGCAGCAGGCGGGACCAGAAAAGCCGCTGGAAGGGGTTCATCCGCCGCAGAGTGGTCAGAGCCTCCTCTCGGGCTGCCGCCGCGCGCGCTTCGGGAGACTCCGTTTCCTTCAATTGCCCGGCAACAGAGAGAAGGACATGCTCCGCATGTTCGGCCAGCCGTTCGGCCTCAAAATCCGCCTCGTAGCGGAAGCCGCGATGGCCGTATTCCCGCAGAAACTCCTGTACTCCCTCTATCAACGGGGCCGCATCGGGGATATCCCGGTAGGCCTCCAGGTCAGCAATCCCGCGGCTCAGCATATCCACTACCCGGGCGCCGCAACTTTTGGCCACCTGAGATAGTTCCCATATCCGCTGCCCGATCAGGGAGGTGGATGTCTGCTGCCCGACAAAGAGATTCAAGAGTTGCGGCACCTGCTGACGGATCATACTATCCAGCGCGGTGACGATGAGGGATATAAACACGTGCGCCCGATCCACGACCCGCGACCGGGCGTAGAACCCCGGCTCAAAGAGCGCATCCACCCAGGGAAGAAAGTCCGCTTCCTCCTGAAGTTTCCAGTAAATTTCCCGCAGTTGCCGATCCACCACCGGCAACTCGTACCGGTAAAAGCGGGACGCCCAGCGGTAGAGTTTCAGGAAGCGGAAGGGCAACCGCAATTGATGCGCGAGCGGTGCCTTCGGAGGTTCCGGGACCAACCCTTTCGGCGCGCCCAGGGATTCCGGGTCAAACGGCAGGACCCGTCCGGCGTTCTGGACGAAATAGGTGATATTGAGGTACAAATGCCCCTGGATGGCAACGGTCGGCTTCAAAGTGGGGTCCAGAATAGAGGGATCATCGGTGAACTGGGATACCGACCAGGAAATCTGATCGTCCAGACCCGGCTCGGTCATCGTGAGAGTGACCGGGAGGGCAATTCCGGTCGTCTCCTGCGTGTTGTGTCCGCTCAACAGCCACTCGGCCATTCTATCCTCCTTGCCTGTTCCATAAATCCTGGATACCCCTTGCCATCTGGGGCGATGGCGAGGACGGGACCCATCTCATCCTGCAGCAGATCGCCCGGCACAGGAGCATCCCGAAAAGATTCGTGCCCTGCCGGGCCCAGGTAGGCCACCAGCGGAGGGGCCGAGCGACGCACCCGCCACGCCTCCATCCCTACCCGAGGCGCTTCCACGATCACCCAGCCCGTATCTGTCTCCGTCACAACGGGAATATTTATGGAAACCGTTTCCCCTTCCGGGGTGATCCAGCGACCAAAGCCCTGCGTACCCTTGTCCGTTTCTACGGCGACCGCGTAGAGGTGGTCCGGGACACATACCAGAGTCCACCGTTGCGCCACCCCCATCGGCCGTACCCCCCAACTATGGTCCCGGTAGGCCACCCACTCGCCCCAGGTCTCCAGGGTATCCCGGCGAACCGAACCGCATAAACGGCCATCCTGCTGAACCTGGGTGTAGGGGCCGAAACGGTACAGGGCCGGGGATGTGGTCGCGGCAAACCGCAGGTCCAGCGCCAGGGAGACCTCTTTCCCGGTAGTGTCGCGGACCAGGCCCTGGAAACCACAGCGCCAGGACGCCCACGGTTGTTCGCATTGCAACCGGAGCGCCGAACCGGATGCGTCCTCTGGAGACAATGGGGCAGCGAATGGTCCACGAAACTGGTGGAAATACGTGCAGCCTTCGTGGCGCAAAACGAGCATTTCCAGCAGGGAGTCGCTCCCGAAGAGAGTGCGCAGCAGGCCGAAAGTCGCGCCGTCGGACGCGGTGAAGACAAAATAGAAGGCTTCGTGTTCCCCGGGCCGCAAAGAATGTCGGAAGTCATCGGCAAGAGAGGGCGATAGAAGCACAACTCCTCCCGGTAGCAACGGAGAAAAAA
>CAKZOY010000361.1 GCA_937138275.1 uncultured Chloroflexota bacterium | reverse complement strand
CCCCCAGACCTGCTCCCGGGCCAGGGTGGTGTTGCACCTGGGGCAGAAATCCACCTGGGAGCGCTTCCGGTAGGCCAGGCCCATATCGTACATCTTTCGGAAGAACCACTGCGTCCAGCGGTAGTAGCCGGGAAGACAGGAGATGGCCTCTCGCTCCCAGTCAAACATCGCGCCCATGCTCTTCAGTTGACGGCGCATCTTCTCAATGTTGGACATCGTCCACTGGTAAGGGTGGATGCCGTGCTGGATGGCGGCGTTTTCGGCGGGGAGGCCGAAGGCGTCAAAGCCCATCGGGAAGAGGACGTTGTAGCCGCGCATGCGCATGAACCGGGCGCGCACATCCGACGGGGCCATGGCGTACCAGTGGCCGATGTGCAGGTCGCCGCTGGGATACGGGAGCATGGTCAGGGCATAATGCTTGGGCTTACTCGGGTCAACAACCGAACAATAGAGGCGGTCTTCTTCCCACTTCTTCTGCCACCTCGGTTCTATCTCTTGAGGAATGTACGGGTCTGGCATCTTCTACCTCCTGGGCGAAATTCACCACAACAGGGAGAATGAGTTTTCAGCCTCTGTGCTTCTCCGTGTTCTCTGCGTCTCCGCGGTTCAATTTCAACTCAACTCCTTCGCCACAGCAACTGATTTTCTACCATCTCCACCTTCACCTGTCCGGCCCGCTCCAGGGAGGAGAGGGCCGCAAGGACGGTAGTGCGGGCGAGGAAGTAGGCCGTCGCTGTGGTCAGGCGCAGGCCGAAGGAATCGGCCACCGCGCGCACCAGCGCGGCGGTGTCGGCCGGTTCAGCCAGGGCCTGGAAGACCCGCTCCCGGATGGCCTCCAGCCGCTCGCGGTTGGCCCGGCAGGCGACGGCGATCTCCTCCCCGGCGGCGTAGGCCGGGCCGTGGCCCGGCGCGAAGCGGGCATAGGGCATCGCGGGCAACTGCTCCAGCGTCTCCAGCGCCGCATCCATATCGGCGCAGAAGATAATTTTGTGCTTCTCCAGCGTCTCGGCGGGGAAGACCGCGTCGGCGCAGAAGAGCACATTGTCCACGGCAACCCCCATCTGGTTGAGCGCGTGGCCGGGGAGGGGAACTGCTTCTATCCGGAACGGCCCGATTTCCAGCGGCCCTCCCTCCACGACCTGCGCGATCTGGCAGGGAGGGGCCATGGTGAACTTCTGGCGCAGTTCCCCGATGGGCGCCGCCCCACCGAAGAGGAACAGGGGCTCCATCACGGGATTCTCCATCATCGCCGCCTCCAGCGCGGGCGCGTAGAGGGGGACCCCCAGCCGTCGCTGGAGGAAATGGGCGCCGCCGTGATGGTCGGCGTGGGCGTGGGTGAGGAAGACGGCCTCCAGTTGGACCTCCTCCTGCTCGGCGACCCGCAGCGCCCGCCGGGCAGCGTCTTCGTCCAGCCCGGCGTCTATGAGCAGGCCGCGCCCCTCGCGCACGACCAGCCCCATATTGGAGCCGCCCTGAAGGTGAAAAATGCCGGGAGCCAGTTCTTCTCGCTTCACGTTCCCCCCTCAAGGGAAGAGGCACTGCAAAACTGCCTATTTCCCCACAAAGTCCTCCACGAAGGTCAGCCAGCCAAACCGGTCTTCCTTACGGCCGGTCACAATGCCGAAAAATTCTTCCTGTCCCGCACCTCATAGTTCAGGTCGCGGGCCAGTTGGATAACAAAACCGCGGGTGATTCCGGGCAACAGGGAAGCGGAGAGCGGCGGGGTGTAGAGCACACCGTCCCTGACCAGAAATACGTTCTCCCCGCTCCCTTCGCAAATGTAACCGGATATACGGTATTGGCTGGATGCCCATTCTCTCCTCTTCCTGGAATAAAAAAACGCCCCTTCGTCCAGGGACGAAGGGGCATACTCCGCGGTACCACCCTGCTTGGAGCGCGACCCACCGCCGGGGTCACCTCCCGCTCTGGCCCGGTAACGGGGGCAGACCGTCGCCGATTACTGGCAGAGCGTTCACCGGCGAGGCTCCCAGGCGAGTTCAGCCTTTGAGGGCATACCCCCTGGCGCTCCCTGGGGACGCCGAATGTCGGGCTTCCACCGTCTTCCCGACTCGCTGCAGGGATGGCCTACTACTCCTGTTCGCAGCCTTTTCCGCACCCGCGCTTTTTGAGGGACTCCCTGTAACGTGTGGTTGTTTTTTAACCGCCGAGGGCGCAGAGGTCTGATAGTGAATTCCCCGATTGACGACCCATCAATTTCCCGCGCTCTGCGTGCTCTGCGGTGGAAAAGAGATACTATTGCCTCAACAACATTCGGGGGATCGTCCGCTCTCCGGTGCGGGTGTATCGGGTTGTGCCTTTAAGAAAAGGCCCGCCCTTCGGCGGGCCCCATCAGGTGGACCCGGAGGGATTCGAACCCTCGGCCTTCTCAATGCCATTGAGACGCGCTCCCAGCTGCGCCACGGGCCCACGGATGGAGCTGAGGGGATTCGAACCCCTGACCTCTTCAGTGCGATTGAAGCGCTCTCCCCGCTGAGCTACAGCCCCCATTGCGTTTTAATTCTACCGCGATTTATAAAGATGTCAAGAGGGCGTTTGCGTGGGGTGCATTTCAATTTCGTTCGCCTGCCCCACCCCCCAACCCCCTCCCCGCAGCGGCAGCGCCGCAGGGGAGGGGGATAAAGAACGGGGTTTGCGGGCGGCGGCTTCGCCGCCGCCCGCAAACCCCTCTCTTTCCCCCCTCTCCCCCTGCCCGTCAGGGCATAGGGGGAGAGGGGGGAAAAGGGGGTGAGGGGGCGTCCCTGATGGGGACGCAATGCACCCTCGTGCGTGCGCGGGGCCTGCGCAGCACCACATCCCTTTGAGGAAACACAGCGCCCATGAAACAGGGAGATTGGGGATTCGCGAGAGCAGTTTCGCCACCCGCTTCCTACGGCCGCGGGGCGGCCGGGCTGGTCAGCAGGGCGTGGAGCGCGCGCCCGGCATCGCCGCGCACCAGCGCCAGCACTTCGTCCTCCGCCTGGAGAATCGTATCCCCGCGGGGAACCAGAATCTCCTCCCCGCGCACCACAGCCATCACCAGACAGTCGGATGGAAGGGAGAGATCAGCGATACGCTGGCCCTCTGCCTTCGCCCCCGGCTCCAGCCGCTCCGTGACGATCGCCAGTTCCCCCCGCCGCAGCCGGACCAGCGTCATCATATCCCCCAGCGACATCTCCTCGGCGATCAGTCTCGCCAGCAGGTCCGCCTGGTTCAGGGCGACATCCACCCCCGCCCGCGAGGTGAACAGCCAGGCGTTGCGGGGATTGTTGACCCGAGCAATGATGCGGGGTACCTGGAAGATAAAGCGGCCCATCATCGCCACCGACAGGTTCACCTCATCGTCGCCGGTGACCGCGACCAGGACGTGGGTGGAGCGGATGCCCGCCCGCTCCAGCACCTCCTGCCGCGTCCCGTCCCCATCCATCACCGCCTCGGTGGGCAATTCCCGGTACAGCCGGGCCAGCACGCTGGGCCGGTTCTCCACCACGCAGACTTCGTACCCATCGGCCAGGAGCAGAGAAGCCAGATGGGAGCCAACCTTGCCGCCGCCGACGATCAACACACGCATCCGTCTCCTCCAGCCTCCGCCAGCATTGCCCGCAGGTCGTCCAGCGCGTCCGTCGCCACGCTGAGGCGGATGACATCCCCGGCCTCCAGCGGGATGTCCGGGGCGGGGATACGGGCGCTTCCGCCGCGAATGAGCGCGGTGGGAACCACCCGCTCCGGGACGAACAGGAAGTCAAATGGACGGCCCGCCCAGGATGGAGGCACCGTCAGTTCCACGATGGTCACCTCGCCGTTGCCCAGGGTATCCATCACATTCAGCGCCGGGTTGCAGAGCAACTGCTCTATCCGGTGCATTCGCCACTCCGCCGCGGTCACCACCGGCACGCCGATGGCCTGGTAGAGGGCAGCCCGTTCCGGCTCAAAGAGCCGCGCCACCACATGGGGCACGCGAAAGTGTTGCCGAGCGATGAAAGCCACCAGCAGATTCGCCATTTCGTCGCTGGTCACCGCGGCAACCCCCTGGGCGGACTCAATCCCTGCCCGCAGCAGGACATCCCGATCAAACCCCAATCCGGTGACCGTCCGACCGTGAAAATCCGGCCCCAGGCGGTTGAATTGCTCCGGGTTCGGGTCCACCACAACCACCTGATGGCCCTTGCCGGCGAGGGAACGAGCCAGCAGAGAGCCGGTCCTTCCGCAACCCACAACGATGACGTTCATTTTCTCTGTTCCTCGTGGTTAAGATGCAGATGAAACGGCACGTGAGTGACAATCACCTCTCGCCGGAAAAGGAAGGCCAGATGGATCAGCAACGCCGTCTGGTTATGCAGGAGATGATGCCACCACCGGGCCGGGACAAACTGAGGAAGCACAATGGTCACCACCTGATCCCGACGCCGCTTGTCGTCTATTCGGTCCACGTAATCCACCAGCGGTCCGACGATGGAGCGGTAGGGCGAAGGGAGCACCACCAGGGGGACGCCGTCTCCCCATTCCTGCCATTTCCGCCGAACCTTCAGCGTCTCGTTGGGGTCTACCTCCACGTACACCGCAGTCACATCGTCGGAAAGAGCACGGGCGTAATTCAGGGCGGCGATCACCGCCCGATGGACCCCGGCGATGGGGACGATGACCCGATGCCGACGGATGGGCGGCGGGCTGCCGAACGCTTCCAGTGAGAGTTGCGCCGCCACATCCTGATAATGCCGGTGGACCGTCAGGAAGAACCCGATGAAAATGGGAATCCAGAGGACGACGATCCAGGCTCCGTAGATGAACTTGGTCACAATGAAGACGCACAGGACGACGGCGGTCATCATAGCGCCGAAACTGTTGATGCCCATTTTGAGCCACCAGTGAGGGCCCCGACGGCGCCACCAGCGCGCCACCATCCCCGACTGAGAGAGGGTGAAGGAGAGGAACACCCCTACCGCGTAGAGGGGGATCAGGCGGGTGGTCTTGCCGTCAAAAATGACCAGGAGCAGCGAGGAGGCCAGTGCCAGTGCCAGAATCCCGTTGGAGAAGACCAGCCGGTCCCCCAGCAGGGCGAACTGGTTGGGCATATACCGGTCCCGTGCCAGGAAAAACGAGAGGCGGGGAAAGTCGGCAAAGGCGGTGTTGGCCGCCAGCACCAGGATGAGCATTGTCGCCGCCTGGAAGAAATAGTAAAGGAGAGTGCCATCCCCGAACACTACCCGCCCCAATTGGGAGATGACCGTCTCGTGGGTGTGCTCATCCGGTACGATGCCGTACTGGTGGCTCAGAAAGGTGATGCCCAGGAACATCGTGATGAGCAGGGTCGCCATCGCGATGAGCGTCCTCCCCGCATTTCGGGATTCCGGGGGTTTAAACGCCGGGACTCCGTCGGCGATGGCCTCTATCCCCGTCAGGGCAGCGCACCCGCTGGAGAAGGCGCGCAGGATCAGGAAAAGCGTCAGCGCGTGGGTCGCGGGGTAATCTATCTGCGGGGGCTGGGCCGGGGGCATTCCAGCCAGAACCCAGCGCCCCAGCCCCACACCGATCATCGTCAGCGTCATCCCGACAAAGAAGTAGGTGGGGATGGAGAAAATGGTCCCGGACTCCCGGACTCCGCGCAGGTTCAGGATGGTGATGACCGCGATCAGGAAGACACCTATGGGCACCCGGTACGGATACAGAACCGGGAAGGCCGAGGTAACCGCGGCCACGCCGGCCGATATGCTCACGGCAACGGTCAGGACGTAGTCGGTCAGGATAGCCGCAGCGGCGACCAGCCCTGGAAAGGTCCCGAGGTTATCCCGAGCAACGATGTACGCCCCTCCGCCGCCGGGGTAGGCGTGGATGGTCTGGTAGTAGGAGAAGGCAACGATCGCCAGCAGGGTGGCGATGCCCAGCGCCAGCGGGATGGAGAGCCCCACGGCCCCGCTCCCGGCCAGAATCAACATCAGCAGAATCTCCTCCGTGGCGTAGGCCGTGGAGGAGAGGGCATCCGATGAAAAAACCGCCAGCGCCTTGATTTTGGTCAGGCGCTCGTGGCGCAATTGAGCGGTCGCCAGCGGATGCCCGATCAGCAGGCGACGCAGACTGAATCCCGATATTCCACCCCACATAGAAATTCCCCCTGAAAATCTTTGCAGAG
>CAKZOY010000360.1 GCA_937138275.1 uncultured Chloroflexota bacterium | reverse complement strand
AGCGATTCATAATACCACTCAATCCCCCACAAAACCTCCAGAACATCCCCATAGGCGGGGACATGGGTGAAGATGTTGCCGATGCGCCATCCGTAGGCGAAAAAACCCCAGAAAAAGACCCAGGGAAGGAGGTATCTCCAGACAGGTCGGAGGGTTTTCCAGATAGTTTGAGGGTCAATTGCGTTTTTTCCCATATCTTTACAAATCTCCATATGCTCTGCAGGTTATCCGAAAGCCTATGCCAGACCGCCAGGCTTAAATTCGGGCCTCTTCGGGACAAGATTTTACCGGAGTTGGCATGCGCTGTGCTCTACGAGTGCCTCCGTCCATTTGCCGATTCGTTCAGATCACCCCCTGGAGAAGGTTTGACGGCTTTAACGAAAAACAGGTACCCTTCTTCGGGATTGTCGGATAGGCGAATGTTTGCAACAAGTTCTCTGTAATTAAAGATGCCGCTTCGGAGGCTTTCAGGCATAGGACATATGCCCTTGACTTCTACAATCTTAAATCCCCACCGCTCCAACTTTGACCGAAACTCGTGAACATAATATTCCTTTTTGTGTTCAGGATGTATCAACTTCTCCGGCGACTGTAGGCGGGTCAAAGATGCGTTGGGTGTATCCAGGCAGAAACAGCCCCCAGGCTTTAGAATCCGGTATACCTCCTGACAAACAATATCGGCTTCCGCTTCCGTCACGTGCTCAATACTCTCGCCTGACCATACCAGGTCCACGCTCGCGCTCTCTAAAGGCAAAGGATCAGCCATAGACTGGTACAGATAATGGATCTGTATCCCGTCAACAGTCAAGAACGACTCGTACAGTTTAGCGTTCGTTACGTCCGATGATCGTTGAGAAGGAGGCAAATCTACGATGTAGATTTTGCGAGGGTGGTGGGGATATCCCATAGCCAGCAAGGCTCCTTCGGGGTGTCCAGTTGAAGCGCCACCCAAATCAACGATTACCTCCGCCAGGGGGAGATGATATCGGACGAGCATCATTCTGGCCTGGTGGAGAGCATTCAGGGGATGCACGGGAAGTCCGTAGATTGACCTGAATTCGTTTGACCGAACCAGAGAACGCAGGACATCTTTTCTGCTCATATGCCCCCGTTGCAACGCCTGCAAATAGTATTGACGTCCGTCTTCGTCTGGCTCCCTTTTCAAATACACACGATAAGCAGTCCGCAGAAAGAGATCGTCATCAGGCCACCCCCTTTTGCGGAGAATCAATTTGCCGAGTTCAACCAGAAAGCGGAGAAGGATTCTGATATGCATTGAATTCACTCCTTGAAAAAATTCTGCAGCAAGACCTCCCACGCTTGCCGCACCTGCATCGGTAGGAAAGCCTGGGCTCGTTCTCTCTGACGCGCAATAATGCGCTGACGGAGGATCGGGTGCTTTGCAACAATATCTATCAGTTCAGCCAGGGCCTCAAAGTCTTTATGGCGAACGAGGACGCCCGCCCCTCCCAGGGTTTCGGGCACCGCCGCGCCAGCGTAAGCGACCACCGGAACCCCCAGGTACATACTCTCCACAAGCGGTTTGCCAAACCCCTCATGTTCGCTCATAGAGACGTAAACATCCGCAAGGCGATAGTATGTGACCAGGTCTCGCTGGGATACGTGGCCTGCAAAAATGACCGCTCCCCCAAGGTTCAACTCCTCTACCAGTTCACGGAGCCATTCGGCGTAAGCAGGCATCCAGGGGGAGCCCACCAGGAAGAGGCGGGCTTTCGGATCAACCCGGCGGCAGAAATAGAGCAGTTTGATCAGGTCTTCCTGGCGCTTGTTCGCTATCAAGCGTCCCACAAACAGCAATTTCACATTCTCTTCCTGGTACTCCCGCAACAAAGCGGGGTTGGGTTCCAGGTCATAATCGGCCGGATCTAACACAATGGGCAGGATGCCCGTTTGAGAGAACCCTGCCTGCCGAAGTTCAGCCTCATTGAAAGCGGAATCCCCTAAGGCCAGCACCGTCCGCTCCTTGAGAACAGCCAATTGTTCTCGCCCTTTCTGAAGATGGACCGCCAGGACCGGGTCAATGGCCTGCACGAAGGAGGGAGGTGTGACATTATGGTAAATCACTATGAGATGAAGGTCCATATTCAAAAGAAAATCCACCAAATCGGAGCCGATGCTGTGGTGCAGGATGACCAGTTCGCCCGTCTGAGAGGGGCGATACCTATCATAAGGCTTGATTATTTCCGAAAGAGAGGGATGAATGCTTTCCGCGTAGATCTTTGAAGAAAAGCCATCTTCCCGGAGCCATCGCTGTAGGAGCAGGGCCTGGTCGGTAATCGCATCTCCAGGGGATGCCCCGATAATAAATTGGTGGAGAACACGCTGCTTCACCATCTGTTCCATTCCAGGATAAGCCTTTCAAACCTGTCCAGCACCCGTTCCCAGGTGTAGTTGCTCAGCACATACCGTCTTCCGTTCTCTCCCATTCGGGCAGCCTTTTCCGGATTGGACCGCAACCAGTTTACGGCCTCTGCGAACTCCTCGTAGGTGCGAAACCACAACCCTCCTTTGCTGCGCTGGACATGTCCACGCGTGACAGCACAGTCCTCGTGGACCAGAACGGGACGCCCCGCCAGCCAGGATTCCATAATCGTGAGGGAGAAACTCTCGTTGAGGGATGGCTGGCACAGAGCCAGCGCTGAGGCACATATACGGGCCTTTTCCTCCTCCGACACAAAGCCGCGATAGTCAAAGGCTGGGTGATTGGGTGGCTTCAACGGCCCTTCACCCAGGATAATGAGTCGGATATCCCCGCCCTCGGCGAAATAGCG
>CAKZOY010000359.1 GCA_937138275.1 uncultured Chloroflexota bacterium | reverse complement strand
GAGAAGGGGGCCAGGGGGATGAGGGGGCGCTAAAGGCCAGACCCCGCCTGCACGAGGTCGGGAGCGGCAACCCCTTGTCAGCCCAACAGGCTGAACAGTTAGTTCACCGGGTACGGAGGACAAGAAATAGATACGGTGACTGCGAAGCCAGTGATTGAGGTTCAGAATCTGCATTTCACCTACCCGGACGGTCGGGACGCGTTGCGGGGCGTCTCCTTGCGGGTGATGCAGGGAGAGAAAGTCGCGCTGGTAGGACCGAACGGGGCCGGGAAATCCACCCTGATGCTGACCCTGGTGGGTCTGCTGAAGGGGAAGGGAACCGTCCGCATCCTGGGCGAAGAACTGAACGACGGCAACGTCCGGCGCCTGCGGGCGAAGGTCGGGCTGGTGTTTCAGGACCCCGACGACCAGTTGTTTTCGCCGACGGTCTTTGACGACGTAGCCTTCGGCCCCATCTACGCGGGCCTACCGGAAGCGGAGGTGCGCCAACGGGTCGCCTGGGCGCTGAAGCAGGTCGGTCTGGAGGAATTTGAGCGGAGGCTATCGCACCACCTGAGCGCGGGGGAAAAGAAACGGGCCGCCATCGCCACTGTGCTGGCGATGGAGCCGGAGGTGCTGCTGCTGGACGAACCGTCGGCAGGACTGGACCCGCGCGCCCGCCGGCGGCTGATAGAGGTTCTGCGGGCGCTCCCCCAGACTATGCTGGTGGCAACGCACGATCTGGGGCTGGCGGAGGCGCTGCTCCCCCGCACCGTCGTGATAAATGGGGGGAAAGTGATAGCAGACGGCCCGACGGCAGTGCTTCTGGCCGACGAGGAATTTCTGGAAACTCACGGGCTACGGTAAACGCCCGTTGTTCCCGGCAGGTCACAGGACCCGCCGGGATTTTTCATCTGCGCCGAAAGGCAAAAAGAATCAAAACCAGTCCGGCCAGAAACAACGCGCCGATCCAGAAGTAATCCAGCGCGCCGCCGAACCCAATCCCCAACACCACCGCCACCCCGATGAGCGCGGCGGCCGGAAAATAGGCCCAGTCCAGGCCCGCCAGAAGGGCAACCAGCAGGAAGGTCAGGCCGAGGCCGAGGAAGAAGACTCCTCCCGTATCCACACCCTCCACTGTCTCCGGCAACGCGGTGATCGCCGCCAGCGTCAGGGCGAAGCCTGCGGGGATGATCGCCCACCAGCGCCGACGGTCGGTCAGGTAGACCGCCCAAAAGGCCGCACTGACGCCGCCCAAAAAGGCCGCTCCGTCCCACGGGTCCGGCAGGAACCCTGCTACTCCCATCCCCAGCAGGATACACCCCACAGCGAGGGCCCAAAGTTTCCGGTCGTTGAAGAAGACGTACAGAAGAGCAATGCCTCCTCCGATACCGACAATCCCCCAAAAAAGGTCCAGCCAGGCAGGGATAACCCCCATTACTTGCAGGAGCGAGATCAGGCCCGCCAGAATCAGCAACGACCCCACGATAATGCGCCAGTCTATCCGTTTCATCGCCGTCCCCCTACCGAACCGTCACCGAACTGAGCCCCGCTTCCAGGGTCAACTCCACGCGATAGGCCGCCTGGTCGTAATCGGCCGACTGGTAAATTCCATCCTCCAGGCACGGGAAGCGCTGCTGGTCAATGGAGAAGGCCCCGATGCTCTCTTTCAAACGGATGCGCGCGGCAACGCCCTCCGGAACGCTGATATCCAGATTGGCCACACCAGTTTCAATGTCTATCAACGCACCCGTCACACGGGCGGGCGGGATCAGGGTGATGCTGCTGGCTCCGCCCTCCAGTTTGAAGTAAACGACCTGCAGGTCGCTCAGGTCCAGCGTCGCCTGGCTGGCACCGGTATCCACTTTCAGGTTCAGCGGAATCTCCTCGTTGATCTGGAAGACCCAGACCCCGCTTTCCGGCCCCAAGAAGGGTACAAAGGTGGGGCCACAATCCACCTTGACTTTCAGCAGATCCCCCTCCAACTGACTGGAGACCTTCAATCCCGTGCCCTGATTGGCCATCAGCAACACGTCGGGCGGCGCGCCGCCGGTAATCCGAATCTGCCCGGCGCCGTGGTCAAACTCCAGGCTCGCCCGCCGGGCGCCCTGAAGGTCAACCACCGCGCGGAGCGCCTCTTCCTCCGCGGGAGGTGCGATGAACGCGCTGGCGACCAGCCAGATGCCAGCCAGCAGGAGAAACCCCGCCCAGAAGTATCCCAGCACATTCTCAAGGACCCCCAAAGCCCGGAGGCCGAAAAGCAGGCCGAGAAGGAGCAGCACACAGCCCCAGAACAGGAGCCATCGTTGAGACGCGGACATGGTTACCCCCTTTTGAAACGGAACAGCGCACGGACGATAAACCAGAGGCCGAGTATCAGAAAGAACACTGCCAGAGCATATTTCTTGTACGGCCCCAGGATCGCCAGCCCACCGAACGCGGCCGCGAAGACCAGGAACGCCACAAGGCTGATCAGGATGAGATTCAGGCCCTGGCGGACCGACCTTTTGAAGTCCTGGCCCAGAATCCCGGCCAGAACGGTACCCACCCCGACGAAGCCGGGGATGAGCGCCCACATATAGGCCCACGACGCCCAGTCGCCCGTGGCGTTCTGGTAGTAGAGGATGCCGCCGATACCGGCGACAATACAGGCCGGGACAGCCATCCCCGGGGCCCCCACCAGCAGGCCGATGAGCAGGATGATGCCCCCAGCGATGACAATCCACATCGGCCAGGCAAAGGGCGGAATGATATTGGCCAGGGCGGGGTAGAATTTCTGGGCCGTAAACCATGCGGCAAGCAGGATGAGGATAATTCCAAGAGCCAGTTGCGTGCGCGCGCGGCGATCCACAGCAGTTCCTCCTTTCACAATAGAAGGATAAATGAGCGGTTGTATCGTCAGCCTTTTAGGAGGTCGCACTCTGGAATAGGGAAACGGAGCCATTGCGGGCGAAACGGTTTTTTAATTATACACAGAAAGAGGTGATTGTCAACGTGGTTCTTCTGACTCATTGGAAAAGGGATGGGGTGTGGGGTTGGTGGGGGGCGGCTTCGCCGCCCCCCACCAACCCCACTTCCCTCCTTTCACGGGCTCACGGGCGCGCTGCTCCCTTGATCGGGTCCTTGGGAGCTTGGGCAATAATTCACCCTGCATGGGAAACGGGGAAGGGTATGGGAGTTTGCGGGGCGGCTCCGTCGCCCCGCAAATCCAGAAGGCCGTGATACGACTTTGCGCGATTCAACAGTGGAGGGGCGCCTGCCGCGCAGGTTTCAGGATAGCCCACATGTCGGCGGGCCGACTGCCGGGAAGGTGACCGTGAAGGTCGTTCCCTTCCCGACCTCGCTTTCCACCTCAATTCGCCCCCGGTAGCGCTCCACCAATTCCTTGACGATGGTCAGCCCCAGCCCAGTGCCGACCGCGTTGATGGCGCGAGCATTCGGGGCGCGATAAAATTCCTCAAAGAGATGCGGCATCGCCTCCGGCGGAATGCCAATGCCCGTATCCGCAATCTTCACCCAGACTTCGCCCTCTTTCTGCCCCATTGTCACCGTAACCGTCCCGCCCGGCGGGGTGTATTTGATCCCGTTTTCTATCAGGTTGACGAAGATGCGGTCCAGCCCCTCCTCGGTCGCGATGACCGCCAGTTCCTCGCAGCAGGGGCGAAAGAGCAGGCTCACTCCCTTTTCTTCGGCCCGCGGCATCAGCAGGAGCGCCGCCCGTCCCACCGAGGCGTTGACCGCCACCGCGCACTCCTCCTCGGCCAGTTCGGGAGCACGGCTGGCAGCCAGGTCCAGCAAATCGTTGACCAGATGCTCTAGGAAATCCAGCCGCGCCGAGACGCGGGAGAAGAGGTCCTGCTGCTGGTCGGTGAGGGGTCCGGCGTACCCTTTGACAATACCGCGCACCAGCGACTGGGCAACGGCGATGGGGGAGCGCAGTTCGTGGGTCGCCACGTGGATGAAGCGGGATTTGGCAGCCTCTATGCGCTCCAGTTCGGCCGTCTCCCGCGCCGATTGGACCGCCGCAGCGCCCAGCGAGGCCAGCGCCAGCAAGCATTCGGCATCGGCGGCGGAAAACGGCGGGGGTTTTCGCCGATAGGCCCGGAGCACCCCCAGGGGGCGCGTAGGCAGAGATAGAGGGACGCAGAGCAGGGAAGAGAACCCCGGTGGGAACGGAACGTCGGGGCGCTCCGCTTCTCCTACTGTGACCGCCTGCCCCATCAGAGCCTCCCGGTCCGCGGGAGACTCCCCTACGGGTACGGGCCAGTCGTTGGGCAGGCCCCGGCGGGCGGCGACGGTCAGACGCTCCCCCTCCAGAAGCAAGACCGCCACGGCATCGGCGTCCGCCACCTGCGCCGCGGCGGCCATCAGTACATCCAGGACTTCGCCCAGTTTCACGGTCTATACGCCGGGCCGGTCAGATACAATACCGGCCCTGTTTCTCCTATTGGGCCTTGGACTTTTCAATCAGCGCGCGCACCTTGCTCAGCAACACTTCGGGGTCAATGGGTTTATCCACGAAGTCGTCCACTGGGAGGTACGCCTCGTCCGGCCCGAAGCGCAGCGATGTGGTGGTGTGGATGGCCGTCAGGATGAGGATGGGGATGTGGCGGTACGGGGCATACTCCGACCGCGGGTCTGGGCTGCGCAGTTGCAGGGAGACCTGGAAACCGGCCGTGGTGGTCTCCATCATCACATCCAGGATAATCAGGTCGGGGTTGATCTCCTTGACCTTCTGGAGACCCTCCTGTCCGGATGCGGCGACGTAGACTTCGTAGCCGTTGGCCTCCAGCGGCATCCGCAGCGCGGTGACCATATCGGGGTCGTCTTCAACAATCAGGATTTTGTG
>CAKZOY010000358.1 GCA_937138275.1 uncultured Chloroflexota bacterium | reverse complement strand
AGCGCGGTCCTCAATAGGGATATATCCCGTGAACAGGACGCGCCCTTCCAGCCCCAGGCGCCGGACCAGAGGGACCAGGTCGTCCGAGAGCCAGCCCCTCTTGCCGGCCAGGACCAGCGAGGCCTGCGTGGGGAGGCGCGAGTACGCCTGGATCAGGCGGGCGAGATTTTTGCGCGGCTGCAGAGTGCCCAGGTACAGGAAGTAATCGCCGGGGATGTCGTAGCGAGTGCGGACGGCCGCAAGCGCAGCCGGGTCGCGCACCGGGGAGAGGGTCTCATCATAGCCCGGATAGGCCACCGTGACCTTTTCCGGCGGGGTGTTGTAAAGTTTCACCAGGTCGGTTCGGGTGGCCTCCGAATCGGCCAGAATGTGGGTGGCAACCCAGGCGTTCCAGCGGGTAGAAAGGTCCAGATACAGTTGCTGGAGACGGGGATGGGCCTGGGAGAAGTACCGATAGCCCAGGTCGTGCACGGTCACCAGAGCCCGGCGCGGGCGAATGAGAGGAAGAACGTGAGCGGGTACAAAGAGCACATCCGGCGGACAGCGGGCCATTTCCCAGGAGAGCCGGATGTGGGTCCAGAGACGAGGAAAAGGGATGACGCAATGTTCAGTGGCCGGAAAAAGACTGGCAGGCGGGGGAGTACGGAAGTAAAGGCGAAACGAATACGGGGGGCGCAGGTGAATCAATGCCTGGATCAGGCGCAGGGAATACGTCTCCGTTCCCGTTGGCTGGAGGGAGACCGCGCGGCTGGCGTCTATCCCGATAACCACCGTCTCGCTACTTTTCCCGTTTCCTGCTCAGGGTGCTCCGGAGGACGAGAATCAGCCCAACGAAGATGAGGACGACTGGCCAGAGGCGACCGATCTCAGCGGCAGTGTTGGGTCCGAAGACGCGGAGATTTACGGCCGTATAGACTCCACCAAAGACCAGGCTGACGATTGCCAGGAAGAGCGCTCCCCAGTCCCGCAGCCCCTCCGCCAGCCAGAGCGACAGGAATGAAATGCCCAGGATGATAATGAAGGCTGGCCACCACTGGCGCAATATGGCGTAGTTTTCACCGGTCAAGGTGATGAGGAGAAAGACGAGGCCGCTCAGTGTCAGGGCAACACCCCAGAACACCCGGGCGGGGTCTTCTCGGGGGGGACGGAAGTAACTGATCAGCAGCGTAATTCCCCCTGCGATGGGAACGACCGGCCATAAACGCTCCAGTTTAGGAACGTTAAGGCTGAAGACTTCCAGGAGGGAATATACGCCGATCAGGATTAAGATCAGACCCAGGAGCAGCATTCCTTTGCGCATAGCATCTCCTGAACGACGAAGTTACGCGCCAGTAAGCGCATCTGGTTGTCATAGCAACCGTTTTGCTCCCCTCCTTATCTCTAAAGGAGCGGATAATTTTGTTGGGGACGGCTGTGCCGTCCCCAACAAAGAGTCCGGCCAAACCTCAATCCGACTTATCCGGATTTTCCAGCGCCTGGATTTTGCTCACCCGACGGGTGTGACGCTCCCCTATGAAACGGCTTTCCAGAAACACCTGTATAATATCCAAAGCGGAACCTATACCCAGCACCCGGCCACCCAGGCAGAGGATGTTGGCATCATTGTGCTCCCGGGCCATGCGGGCCATGTAACAGTCGGTCGCAAGGGCAGCCCGGACACCGCGCACTTTATTGGCGGCGATGCTCATACCGATGCCTGTCCCGCAGATCAGGATGCCCAGATCGGCCTCCCCTTTTGCCACTGCTCGGGCGACCCTGACAGCGTAATCGGGATAATCCACCGATTCCTCGCTGTGGGTGCCCATGTCTTCAACCTGATAGCCAGATACCAGCAAGTATTGAGTGACTTCCCGTTTCAGTTGGTACCCGGCGTGATCCGCTCCAATAGCGATTTTTCTCATTTGCTATTTACGGTTACGCCCGGCCGTGATTGTTGTGCTATTTCTTTTCTCGTCTCTGCCAGCGGGTTTTCTTCAGCAGTTTGCGGTGCTTGTGCTTCGCCATCTTCTTTTTGCGCCATTTGCGATCCGACGGCATAAGTTACTCCACCTCCCTTGAGAAATTACAGTAGTATTATAATCCAAGCGGGCACTTGCGCAAGTTGGCCCGGAAACGGGGCTTGCGCAGTAATTCGCCCCGCATGGGAAAGGGGTGGGGTGTGGGGTTTGTGGGGGCGGCGAAGCCGCCCCCACAAACCCACTTTCTCCTTGACTCCGCGGGCACGCGGCTCCCCGAAAGGGTTTTGCTGCGCAAGCCCGAAACGGCTTGTGGTAACTGTTCAGCGGTAGGAAGCGGTCAGGTCACTGGCGCGGAAGAAACCAGTGGATGTACCCGCACTGCTCGCAGATATAGCAGGTTCCCGACTCGTTGGCCCAGTCAAAGCCGAAAAAGGTCGCTACCGAGGTGTTCAGTTGGGCCTCCCGCTTCCAGAAACGGTCATACTGGCAAATGACGCATCGCAACTGGATACCAGCGACCTCAACGGTGGTTGATTCTTCCCTCCCCATGGTTATCTCCTCATCGGCTGAGGTTTGAGGTACGTCAGCGAGCGCCACAGCCATTCGGCGGGGCCATACCGGAAGCGCTTCATCCACCACTGGCTCAGGAGGACCTGGAGCAGGTAGATGGCGACCGTCAGGCCAATTCCCGCTGCCGTGCCAACCTGACCGTACAGCCCCAACCCGTACCCGTAGAAAATCAGGGTGCAGATGACCGACTGCATCAGGTAGTTGGTGAGCGCCATCTGCCCCGCGGGCGCCAGCACCTGCAGTCGCCTGCTCCAGCGGGGCGAGAGCGCCAGCAGGCATAGCGCCGACGTGTAGGCCAGCGAGAGCAGCGGTGCTCCGATTCCCTGCCCCACGGTCGCCAGCAGCAGCGGCCCGGAGAGTCGGATGAGCGAGAGCGGCATAATGATGGTGGCGTAGAGGGCATTCCCTACCAAGCCGATGAGCAATCCCCACAGCAGCAGTTTCCGGAAGAAGTTTCGGTTGGTCTCCAGATTCTGGAAAATCTGCCGCCTGCCGAAGTAAGCACCCACCAGGAACATCGCCATCACGTTGAAGCCCATCACAAAGAACGAAGAGGGGCCCATGCTTGCGTAATCATAGACGCGCTGTCGGGTGATCTCTGCGAAGCCCCCGCTGGCGTAGACCTGGTAAGCCCGTTCCATATCGGCGATGTAGTTCGCTTCTGTTTGGGCAAACGCCAGGTCAATCTGCTTTGCGGCCTCGGGCACCGAACGCCCCAGCGAGACCAGCCCGGTGGCCGCGGCGTTGAAGAGCAACGGGGTGATAATGAGGATGATTGCCCAGATGAGCAGGGTGCGCGGCCGGGCCTTGCGGAACAGGATGAGCAGGAAGCCGAAAAGAGCGTACATGATGAGAATGTCGCCCATCCAGATGAGGAAGGCGTGGACCATACCGATGCCCAGCAGGACGAACAGGCGGCGGAGGTAGAGCGGTACGAAGCGTCCGCCGCGCGCTTCAATCCGGTCCATCAGCAGGGTGAACCCCAATCCGAAGAGCAGGGAGAACAGCGAGTAGAACTTGCCCTCCCCCAGGAAACGGATCAGCCCCTCAGCAGCGCGGTCGTACCACGGCGTGGCCGGGTCGGTGGGAAAGAGGATGGCCTGGATCGGATGGCTGAAAATGGTCATATTGACCAGGAGGATGCCGAAGAGGGCGAACCCGCGCAGGATGTCTAGAATCTGAATCCGTTCCGTCGGCTGAACGGGCGCCAGGGGTAGTCGTGGGGAATGGTCAACAGTGCTCATATTTCCTCCCTTAATCCCTCACCACAGAGACGCGGAGGGCGCAGAGGGGCACGGAGGAATCCGGAAGATGTATCCTTGTGCTCTCTCTGCACCCTCTACGTATTACGTATTACGTGTTACGTGTTATGTATCGCGGCTGGGGGCGGGAGCACCGGCACCGGGTACTCCACCGT
>CAKZOY010000357.1 GCA_937138275.1 uncultured Chloroflexota bacterium | reverse complement strand
GCGGGCACCGAAGTACGCAGATTACCCCTGGACCGCTGTGATGGGCGTTCCGGTACGCTGGGGGAAAGAATCGCTGGGCGTGCTTATGGTCCTGGCCGACCCTCCTCGCACCTTCTCCCAGGAAGATGCCAACCTGCTGACCCTCTTCGCTACCCATGCGGCCATCGCCATTGCCAACGCCCGCCTCTTTACCTCCCTCCGGGAAGAGCGGGCGCGCCTGGATTTCCTCCACCATCTGAGCCAGCGGTTGATCGCCACCCTGGATGCCTTCACCGTCGCCCAGGAGGCGCTCAACACCTTGTGTAGCGCCACCCGGGCCCGGAAAGGCGTCATATACCTCTATGAACCGGACATCCCCCGCCTGCGCCTGATCGCCGTTTCGGGGTACGGTGAAGAGACGGTGGAAGCGATAGACCGTCGGTTGCAGTTGCAGGTGGGTCAGGGGCTCGCCGGTTGGGTCGCTCTGCACCGTCAGACCGCCGTTGTGGATGATGTCACTCAGGATGAGCGATGGCTTCCCGTACCGGAGATGAATGGGGAGGCCCGTGCGGCGATCAGCACCCCTATCCTGGTGGGAGGGGAACTGGTCGGGGTGATCACTATCCACAGCGAAAAACCGGCGGCCTTCACTTCGGAAGATGCCCAACTGATAAAGTCGGCAGCGGCGATTATCGGCACGGCGCTCCTCAATGCGCGACTTTACGAGATGGAGCAGGAACGCGCCCGCTGTCTGGCCGTCGTAGCCCAGGTCTCCGAGCAGTTATCCCGTTTGCAGGACCCGGAAACGGTCTATCGGGAGACCGTGGAGCAGATCGCCCGCGCTTTCGGGTACGATTACGTCGGCCTGATGCTTCTGGACGAAGAAAAGGGCGACCTGGTCTTTGTGGCCGGGGCAGGCATCTGGGCCGGACGTACCCCGCTGGGTTTTCGCCAGCGAATAGAAGAGGGGATGATTGGCTGGGTCGCCCAGCACGGGGAGACCCTGCTGGCCAACGACGTGAGCCAGGAACCGCGCTACATTGCGCCGTACCTCACCGAGACCCGCGCCGAACTGGATGTCCCGCTCAAGTACTACGGGAAACTCATCGGTGTGCTGACAGTCCAGAGCCAGTACCTGAACGCCTTCACCTCTCTGGACGTGCTGGCGATGGAATCCATCGCTGGCCACGTGGCAGCAGCCATTGTGAACACCCGCTTCTATGAGGCGGAGCAGCGCCAGCGGGAACGGGCGGAAGCACTGGCCCAGGCCGTAGCGGCCACGACATCCACCCTGGAACTACAGCCTCTGCTGGAAAACATCCTCACCGCCGCCATCCAGGCCATCCCCGCCGCGGAGAAAGGCTCCATTCTCCTGGTGGATGAGGAAACCGGGGAACTGGAAATCCGCGCCCTCTGGGGCTATACCGACCCGCGGATCGCCCGGATTCGCTTCCCCCGGGAGTCGGGATACTCCGCTCTGGCCCTCCGGGAAGGGCGCCCCCTGATCATCCCTGAGGCCCGCGCCGAGCCTTACCGCTATGACGGAGAGATAGACGAGATGCGAGCCATCCGCTCGGCAATCGTCGCTCCCCTTCGCTTTCGGGAGAAGGCCATTGGCGTCATCTCCCTGGATGCTACCCGGCCGGCAGCGTTTGCTGGGGACGATCTGGCCCTGCTGGCCGCGTTTGCCGACCACGCCGCGGTGGCTGTGGAGAACGCCCGGCTCTACGAGGCGGAACGCGCTGCCCGCCAGCGCCAGGAAGCGCTCTACCGCATCGGCCAGATCGTCAACTCTGCCTTAGACACTGCTACCATCCTGGACCTTCTCACCGATGAGGCGATGCGGGTCACCGGCGCGACCCGCGGCTCGGTGCTGGTTCCCGATCTGGAAAAGGGCTGGTTTGAACGACGCTCCCTGAGAGGCTACGCTCCCGAAGAGGCCGCGCTCGCCACGGATCATCCTCTACTCCTCGGCCGGGGGATCAACTCCCGGGCCTTCCAGGAACGCCAGATTGTCTACGTTCCCGATGTTCGGGAGAATCCGGACTATTACCCCCTCATCTCCGAAACCCGATCGGAACTGGTGGTGCCCATCCGGAAGGAGGAGGAGGTCCTGGGCAATCTGGACCTGCAGAGCCCGCAGGTGGACGGTTTCCGCAATGTGGACCTGGAATTCCTGCGCGCGCTGGCCGATCAGGTCGCCATCGCGCTGGAAAACGCCCGGCTATACGAAGAGGAACGGCAACGGGCCCAGCAACAGGAGATTCTGGCCCGCATCACCCGCTCCCTGAACACCCTGAAGGTCGGCGAAGCCTTTCCTGTTCTGGTGGAAGGGCTGCGCGCACTCACGGGTTGTGAGCGGGTCAGTGTGGCGCTCCTGGAAGGAGACAAAGAGTCTGAAATCATAATTCTGGATACCCCCGTCCCCGTCCTGGAAGCGGGCACGGTGGTGCCGCTTTCGACGACGCCGGTGTGGCCGTCCCTCTTCGCCGGTCAACCCTACGAATGTCCGGATATGGCCCGGGAAGTAGAATTCCCGGCCATCCGGGCCCTCTACGAGGCCGGTTTTCGCTCGTACCTCAGCCTGCCCCTGGCCGTCGGCGGGGATCTCATCGGCGCCCTCCACTTAGTGAGCACCCGTCCGGACAATTTCCGGAGGGCACCACTTGCGCTCCTTCAGCAGATCGCCGATACACTGGCGGTGGCGATAGAGAACGAGCGCCTTTACCGGGCAGAACAGGAGCAACGGGCGCTGGCAGAAGCACTGGCCGAAGCCGCCGCCGTCGTCACCAGCACACTGGACCTGGGCGCGGCAATGGATCGCATTCTGGAACAGGCCCGGCGGGTCGTTCCAGGGGATGCTTTCAACATTATGCTGATAGAAGACGGCATCGCCCGCATTGTGCGCTCACAGGGGTACGCGCCCTTCGGGGCAGAGGAGCGGATCGGTTCCATCGCACTCCCTGTCGCCGGGACGCCGAATATGATGGAAATGGTCTCCACCGGAGAACCAGTGCTGATTTCCGACACCGCAACCGACCCGAGATGGATCCGATTAGAGGGGCTGGAATGGCTCCGTTCCTACGTGGGTGCGCCCATCGTGATCAAAGGGATCACGGTGGGATTTTTGAACGTGGACGGTACCCGCCCCGGCCAGTTCGGCCCTGCGGATGCGGCTCGCCTGAAGACCTTCGCCGCCCACGTCGCCACCGCGCTGGAAAACGCCCAACTCTACCAGGAATTGCGGGATTACGCCAATACGCTGGAGGAGCGGGTGCGGGAACGCACGGCGCTCCTGGCTTCCCAGTACGCTCAACTGGAGGCCATCCTGCGCAGCACCGGCGATGGCATCATCCTCACCGACGCCCAGGGGGAGATTATCCAGGCCAATCCGGTGGCCCACCAATGGTTGCGAACCCTGCCGCCCGAGAACGCTCAACGGCTCTACGAAACCGTCCAGCAGGTAGCCCGGCGGGCCCATGGGCGGGCGGAGGAAATCCTGGAACTGCCCGGGCTGGACCTGCAGGTACGGGCAACCCCGATTGAGAGTGGAAGCGAGGAAGCAGCCGTCGTCGTTCTCCACGATATTACCCAGTTCAAAACCCTGGAACGGCTGCGCGCCCGTTTCATCTCCAACATCTCCCACGAACTGCGCACCCCCATTACAACCATCAAAACCTACGTCCATCTCCTCCGCCAGACCCCGGAATTGCTCCCCCAGTGCCTGGATGTTCTGGAGAGGGAAGTGGACTGGCAGGTTCAGTTAGTGGAAGATGTACTGGAGGTCTCCCGGCTGGATTCGGGGAAGCGGGAGATGCATTTCCGCCCCATTGCTCTGAACGAACTGGCGGAGCGAGTCATGATCGCGCACTGGCCGCTGGCCCGAGCGTCGGACATCCTGCTGGAGCACCGTCTATCTGAACCCGGTCCTGTGGCCTTTGCCGACGCCGATGCGCTGATGATGG
>CAKZOY010000356.1 GCA_937138275.1 uncultured Chloroflexota bacterium | reverse complement strand
GCTTCGCCGCCGCCCCAAAAACCCGCTCTTCCCCCCTCTCCCCCCGCCTGTCAGGGCAAGGGGGAGAGGGGGAAAGGGGGGTGAGGGGGAGAAAAGGAATCCCTTCTCTCTATTTCGCGGGCGCGCCGCTCCCCCGAAATGATTTGCTGCACAAGCCCAAAGAACACGCTCACTGGACAAAATTGACCAATTGCGGTAGAATAAGTTGCGCATTTGAGATTCTGGAGGGAAGCATTGGCGAACACGAAGTCTGCGATCAAGAATATTCGCAAGAATGAGCGTCGGCGGTTGCGCAATCAGGTGTTCCGCACCCGGGCCCGCACAATGGTCAAAAAGGCCCGCCTGGCGATTATGGCCGGTCGGGTAGAGGAGGCTCAGGAAGCCATCCGGCAGGCCTACAGCGCGCTGGATAAAGCGGCCGAGAAGGGCGTTATCCATAAAAATAATGCCGCCCGACGCAAGGCGCGGTTAATGCGGTTTTTCAACCAGACCCTGAGGACGCCGTAACCTTTTCCTAATTTCCACCGACGCACCATGCCAGAAGGGTATGGTGCGTTTTGCTGTTTTTACAGAGGGGCTTTGCGGGCAGGATTGTCTGTAGAGCCCCTCTGGTCTTGTTCAGTAACTCGCCCCACCAGAGGAAGAGAAGAAGTGCGAGGTTTGCAAGGCGGCAAAGATGCCCCGCAAACCGCACATCTCCCCTTCATGGGCAATTCGCCCCGCATGGGAAAGGGGTGGGGTGTGGGGCTTGTGGGGGCGGCTTCGCCGCCCCCACAAACCCCACTTTCCCTTATCTCGCGGGCATGTTGCTCCCCGAAAGGGATTTGCTGCACAAGCCCCCCGACAATCAGTTGACAGTTCTTCACTCATCGCTATAATGACAACGAAATCTATTGCACGTTTCTCCCAGAGGGACTCTCTATTCCACGGAAGAGGCGAACATTTATGATAGACCTGACCATCCACGAAGCACAACGAGAACGAGCCGTCCAGCGAGCACGGGAAAGAGGAATTATTATCCCCACATTTGCCCAAATGAAGAACCCCGCGCTCATCCCGGAGAGTATCCAGGCCCGCCTTCGGAATGCAGGGCTGTGGGATGTGGATCCGCTCAACCTTTTCCGCATCACCTGGAAAAACGAGCCGGTTCCTTTTGGCGGAGGATTCGGGGGTGTAAACTATCTGGAGTTTTCCCCTTCGCTGACCGGTGTGCCGGCCCGCATCATCGCTCTGGTGGGCAAATGGTTTCCCACCGGCGCTCATAAGGTGGGCGCCACATTCGGCTGTCTGGTCCCGCGCCTGGTCACCGGTCAGTTTGACCCCACCTACCACAAGGCCGTCTGGCCTTCCACCGGCAACTTCTGCCGGGGAGGGGCCTACGATGCCACCCTTCTGGCCTGCGAATCCATCGCCATCCTGCCCGAAGGGATGAGCCGGGAACGGTTTGAATGGCTTTCCCGCCTGGCGGGGGAAGTCATCGCGACCCCCGGCAGCGAGAGCAACGTCAAAGAGATTTTTGACAAATGCTGGGAACTGCGCCGAACCCGCCCGGACGTCTTCATCTTCAACCAGTTTGAGGAGTTCGGCAACTACCTGTGGCACTACGAGATCACCGGGCACGCAATGGAGGAAGTCCTGGAGCAGGAGATGCGGCCCGGGGACACGTACCAGGGCGTTGTGCTGACAACCGGGTCGGCCGGCACCATCGCCTGCGGGGACTACTTGAAGCAGGTCTTCCCTGCCAGCAAGGTCGCGGCCAGCGAGGCGCTGCAGTGTCCCACATTGCTCCTGAACGGTTTCGGTAGCCACCGGATTGAGGGGATCGGCGATAAACATGTCCCCTGGATCCACAACCTCCGCAATACCGACCTGGTTATGGCGATTGATGACAACGCCTGTATGGCCCTGGTGCGCCTCTTCAACGAACCGGCCGGTCGGGCCTACCTGGTCCGGCAGGGCGTACCCCCCGCACTGGTGGAGCGTCTGGACCTCCTGGGCATATCCGGTATTGCGAACCTGCTTTCTTCCATCAAGTTTGCTAAATGGTACGAACTGGGAGAGCGCGACATCGTCCTTACCGTTCTCACCGACTCTATGGAACTCTACCAGAGCCGGGTTCTGGAACTGAGAGAGGCGCGGGGAGAGTACACGGAAATGGACGCTGCGGCCGATTATCACCGGTATCTCCTGGGATGTACGGTGGATTATATGGCCGAACTGGGGTACTGGGACCGTCGCCGCATCCACAACCTGAAGTACTACACCTGGGTGGAGCAGCAGGGCAAGACTTATGAGGAAATTCAGGCCCAGTGGTACGATCCCGAATACTGGACACGTATTCAGCAACAAGTAGCGGAGATAGATGTCCTGATAGAAGAGTTTAACCGGCGGGTCGGGTTGCTGGAAGAGTGATTGGGCGGGAAGAAGGATTTTTGCGCGGGTGACACCATGCAAAAATCCCTCACCTTCCGAATGGAGAAAGCGATGCGCCCTTGTTCCTGGTAGATGGGCAGAGGTCAATAATCACAAACGGAGGTCAGCGTGGCCGGGAATCGGGCGATATACGAGGAAGCGTTGCGAAGGGGCGCGGCCCGGGCATGGGAGCAGCGCTGGGAAGAAGCGATCGCCGCATACCAGCAAGCGCTGGACGAGTTCCCTAACGAACCGGACGCGCTGAGCGGGCTCGGGTTGGCGCTGGCGGGAAGCGGTCGCCTGCAAGAGGCCCTACCCGTTCTCCAACGGGCTGCCGGGATCGCGCAGGAGAATCCCGTGATGCAGGAACAGGTGGCCCAGGTCCTGGAAAAGTTAGGGCGTCTGGCAGAGGCCGCCCACTTCTACCTTCGGGCCGCCGACCTGTATCACCAACAGCGCGCCTCCGGCCTGGCAATGGAGCGCTGGAAAGACGCCGTCCGGGCCGATCCGACCTCCATCACCGCCCACGTGAACCTGCTCCGCGTATATCTGGCCCAGCAGAAGTACCGCGAGGCGCTGAAAGAGTATGTCGCGCTGGCCTGCATCTACCGGGATCAGGGGGAGCAGGAGCGAGCGCTGGAACTGTGCCAGTACGCGCTGAAACTGGACCCCCACAACCCGGAGGTTCTGGCACTGATGGACTTCCTTCGTTACGGCATTCCGGCAAAGATCAGTGGTACGGGACCACTGGCTGGAGCGCCTCCGGAAGAACCAGCTCCCGAAGAAGAGTCAGAGGAGCGGGGCAGCCCGGTAGAGACGGCCTTGCGAACGGCACTGGCCCAACTGGCCGAGGTCGTCTTTGAAGAAATACCTCCCCAGACCGGTCCTCTCATTCTCCGCCCCCTCTCTAAGCGGGAGATAGATACCCTGATCAGCCGGGCGATTGATGCTCAGGCCCGAGGAGATCTGGAAGAGGCTATCTCCTGCTACGAGGAAGTGCTGAAAGGTGGCGTTGTGGAGCCCGCCGTCAACTTTAACCTGGGCTTGTTGTATCAGCAGCAATTGCGCTTTGACGATGCCAGCGCCCAGTTCCAGCAGTCCGTCGAGCATCCTCAATACCGACTGGGCAGCCTTTTTGCGCTGGGGGAATGCTATCGGGCCCTGGGTCGGATAGACGAAGCCCTGAAGCACTTCCTGGAAGTGCTGAAGATTGTGGACCTTAGCACCGTCCGGGAAGACCAGGCAGACGACCTTATCCGCCTCTACGACCAGTTGGCCCACACCTACGCTGCCCGGGGGGAACGGGAGCAGGCGGTGGAATTTATCAACACACTCATCTCTTTTTTGAGCGAAAAGGGATGGGAAGACAAAGTGCATCAGGCCCGGCAGCGCCTGGACCTCCTCTCCCGCGAAGGGCCTGTGCTCAGCCTGGCCGAAATCCTCGCCGCCCCCGGTTCCGAAAACATTCTCCAATCCATTGGTCTGGCTCAGGAATATTTGCGGCGCAATCTCTTCTATGCCGCGATGGATGAATTGCTTTTCGCCGTGGAACGGTCCCCCTCTTTCCTGCCCGTTCATCACCAGATCGGAGAAACTCTGGCGGCGATGGGACGGACGGAGCAGGCAGTGGGGAAATTCCTGGCGATCGCCGATACCTTTCGTGCCCGGGGGAACTTTTCCCAGGCGGCCGCAATGTACGAACGGGCCCTCCGCCTGGCACCGATGCATCTGGTGGCACGTCTCAAACTGATAGACCTGCTGGTCAGCCTGGGGGAAATTGACCGCGCCCTGGAGCACTACCTGGCCCTGGGGGATGCCTATTACCAGATGGCCCAGTTGGACCAGGCACGGGAGAAGTACAGCGAGGCGTTACAACTGGCTCCGCGAGGAAGCCGGGAGCGCCGTTGGGAGGTCAAATTCCTCCACCGGATCGGGGACATTGATATGCAACGGGTGGAGTGGCGGCGGGCCGTCTCTGTGTACGAGCGCATCCGGGACCTGGCCCCCGACGATGAAAAGGCCCGCTTGACTCTTATGGATTTGTATGAGCGGCTGGGAAGGTCGGACCGGGCACTGGTGGAACTGGATGGCCTGCTGCAGCACTACATGCAGACCGGCAGAGCCCAGAAGGCGATCGCCGTGCTGGAAGAGCGGGTGCGCGAACATCCGGACTCCATCCCCTTACGGGCCCGCCTGGTGCAAATCTACCTGAATGCAAAGAGAAAAGAGGATGCTCTGCGGGAACTGGATATCCTGGGCGACCTGCAACTTCAGGCCGGAAAGATCCAGGACGCCATTGCCACGATCCAGGTCATTCTGAAGTTAGAGCCGCCCAACGCGGACGCGTACCGGGAACTTCTGGCACAACTTCAGGCGGGCCAGATTCCCGCATAGTTATCTCCGCACCGTCTCCTCCCGCTCCGGCCCGACGCCGATGAGCGAAATGGGCACACCGATCGCCTGTTCTATTCGGGCCACATAGGCCCGCGTCGCCTCCGGCAGGTCCTCCCACCGCCGCGCCGAACGAATATCCTCATCCCAGCCAGGAAGTTCTTCGTACACCACCTGCCAGCGGATCAATTCCTCTGCTCCCCACTCACCGGGGAACCGCTCCGTTTGCTTCCCTCCCCGTTCGTAGGCGACGGCGACCTTCAGCGGGTGAATCCCCGTCAGCACATCCAGTTTGGTCAGCGCCAGTTCCGTCAACCCGTTGATCTGGACAGCGTAGCGCAGGATGGGCAGGTCCAGCCAGCCGCACCGGCGCGGGCGGCCCGTGGTGGTGCCGTACTCTCCGCCGACCTGTCGGATGCGGTCGCCGGTTTCGTCGGTCAGTTCCGTGGGGAAGGGTCCCGCGCCCACGCGGGTCGTGTAGGCCTTGGCGACGCCGATCACCCGCGCCACCTCCCGTGGGCCGAACCCCAGGCCCGTCAGCGCGCCGCCTGCTACAGTGGAGGAACTGGTCACGTAGGGGTACGTGCCGTGGTCCAGGTCCAGGAGCGTGCCCTGCGCCCCCTCGCAGAGGACGGTCTGCCCGGCAGCCAGAGCCCGGGCGACCAGTTCCGAACCGTCGGCCAGATAGGGGCGGAGCCGTCGGGCCAGAGCGACCGATTCCGCAACGATTTCCCCGACCGGCAGCGGGTCCAGACCATAGTGCTCCTGGAGCAGGCGGTTATGGGCCTGGACCAGCGCGGCGACCAGTTCGCCGAACGATTCCGGGTCGGCCATCTGACCGGCGCGCAGGCCCACGCGGGCGGCCTTGTCGGCGTAGACCGGGCCGATGCCCCGTCGGGTTGTCCCGATGGCGGTCTTTCCGCGTGCCGCCTCTCGCGCCCCATCCAGCGCGCGGTGCGTAGGCAGGATGACGTGGGCCGCCGCGGCCAGGCGGACTCGTTCCGGCCCTACGTCTATCCCCAGTGCGCCCAACTCGTCCAGTTCCGCGGCCAGTTGTGCCAGGTTTACCACGACCCCCGCCCCGATCAGGCAGGTCACATGGGGATGCAGGATACCCGAAGGGACCAGATGCAGGCGGAGAGTATGCCCCTGGGCGACCACCGTATGACCGGCGTTATCTCCCCCGTTGTACCGGGCGACGATGTGCGCCTGGCGGGCCAGATCGTCCACGACCCGCCCCTTTCCCTCATCTCCCCACTGGGCCCCGACGACGATGATGGCAGGCATAGCACCTCCTCCTCCCACTAAAAAGGGTGTCACGGCCGACGGCGAAACCGTCCACCGTAACACCCGTAATCACGTATTCCGTAGTGCGTAGTGTTCTGTGCCCCTGCGACCTTGTATATCGCTTATCGCGTATCGCAAATCGCCCCCTGCGACTTTGCGACCTGCGACTTGCGACTTGCGAC
>CAKZOY010000355.1 GCA_937138275.1 uncultured Chloroflexota bacterium | reverse complement strand
GTGAAGGTGTCCTTGAGAAAGTGCACTGCTTTTGAACATGAGCCACACTGCTTGTCCGCGTCCATCCGCGTCCTATTTGGAAAACTGTCAGGTAGCCAGCTGCACGAACTCAGTAGTTGTTGACTTGACAAAATTAGCTTTTGTGGTATCCTTATCCTTTAATATCCCTTTCCCTTCGCATCCGATACTTCACTCATCCGGCCAAATCGTTCAATGGCCGGGGTCATAAGCAATTCAATCAACGGGGCGGGAATTGTCCGATGAGCCTCAGTTTATTGACCGCTGAGTTTCATGTTGAACGGGATGAGATCCGCTGCATCGCCTGCCAGGTCTGTGTGCGGCAATGCGCCAACGATGTGCATGTCTATGACCCCGATGATGACCGGGTGTATAGCGATGAGACGCGCTGCGTGGGCTGTCATCGCTGCGCGACGCTCTGCCCCACTCGCGCCCTTACTATCCGCTGCACCCCTCAGGAGTTCCGCGCCAATGCGAACTGGAGTCCCTCTATTATTACCAGCGTCTTCAAGCAGGCGGAAACCGGCGGTGTGCTCCTTACCGGCATGGGCTGCGATCAGCCCTATCCGATTTATTTTGACCATATCCTGCTCAATGCCGCGCAGGTGACCAATCCCTCTATTGACCCGTTGCGCGAGCCGATGGAACTGCGCACCTTTATCGGGCGCAAGCCGGAACAGGTGGGAGTGGTACAGGACCGGGATAATATGCGGCTGGAGACGCGGCTGGCACCACAACTGGTGCTGGAGACCCCTATTCTCTTCTCGGCGATGTCCTACGGCTCCATCAGTTACAATGCCTGTCTATCCCTTGCGCGCGCGGCGAAGGAGTGCGGGATTCTCTATAATACGGGTGAAGGCGGCTTGCATCCCACGTTATATGAATACGGTCCCTACACCATTGCCCAGGTGGCTTCCGGCCGTTTCGGCGTACACCGCGCATATCTGGAGACGGCTGCGGCGCTGGAGATAAAAATCGGCCAGGGGGCCAAGCCCGGGATCGGTGGTCACCTGCCGGGCGAAAAGGTCTCAGAAGACGTCTCCCGCACGCGCATGATCCCCCAGGGCACTGACGCCCTCTCCCCTGCGCCGCACCATGACATTTACTCCATAGAAGACCTGCGCCAGTTAATCTACGCGCTGAAAGAGGCCACGAACTACACCAAGCCGGTGGGTGTCAAGGTCGCGGCCGTGCATCATATTGCGCCCATTGCCAGCGGGATCGCCCGCGCTGGCGCTGACTATATCGCCATAGATGGTCTGCGCGGCGGCACCGGTGCCGCCCCCACCGTTATCCGCAACAACGTGGGCATCCCCATTGAAATGGCTATCGCTGCCGTGGACGAACGCCTGCGCCAGGAGGGCATTCGCAACCAGGTCTCCCTCATCGCCGCTGGCTCCATTCGCTCCAGCGCCGATGTAGTCAAGGCCATCGCCCTGGGAGCTGACGCGGTCTACATCGGCACGGCCGCTCTGGTCGCTATGGGCTGCCACCTGTGCCAGAAGTGCTATACGGGCAAATGTAACTGGGGTATCGCCACTCAGGACCCGTATTTAACCAAGCGGCTGAATCCCAACATCGGCGCCCGTCGGCTGGTCAATCTCCTTCGGGCCTGGTCGCTGGAGATCAAGGAGATGCTGGGCGGTATGGGCATCAACGCCATTGAGAGCCTGCGCGGCAATCGGGACCATCTGCGGGGTGTGGGATTGAACGAAGTGGAATTGAGAGTCCTGGGGATTAAGGCTGCAGGAGAGAGTTAAGAGACTTTTCCATTCGGGAAGCGACCATGAAGCGCATTATCGTCCACGAAGAATACTGCATCGGCTGCCGACTGTGTGAGATTTATTGCTTGACCCAACACTCCCAGTCCAGGAAAATCATCAAAGCCTTTAAGGAAGAGACCCCCCGGCCTCTGGCCCGGCTGGTGGTGGAGGAGGCCGGGCCGCTCTCTTTTGCGATGCCGTGCCGCCATTGCGAGGACGCCCCCTGCGTGGAAGCCTGTCTCACCGGCGCGATGCAGCGCGACGAGCGGACCGGGGCGGTGTTATGCAATGAAAAGCGTTGCGTTGGCTGCTGGACGTGTATCATGGTCTGCCCATTCGGAGCCATTTTGCGTAACGTTACCGGACGCAAGGTCGCCTCCAAGTGCGACCTGTGTTATGGGGAAGAAGTACCGGTCTGCGTCGCCCACTGCCCCAACGAGGCCCTAACATATGAAGAATAGGTAGAACCCACAAAGGGGCTGAAAAAAGGGACCTGGCGGGGCGGCGACACCGCCCCGCCAGTCTATATCCCCATCCCGGCAGAATTTGTGGGGAGGATGAGAGATGCGGTATGTCATTATCGGTAACTCCGCTGCCGCCGTAGGCGCTATAGAGGCCATCCGTCAGTATGACCCGGAGAACCCGATCACTGTTGTCGCCGACGAGCCATGGCATGTCTACTCGCGCCCCCTTATCTCTTACCTGCTGGGCGGAATGATAGATGAAAGCCAGATGGCCTATCGCCCGCGCGACTTCTACGCCCGCCATCGGGTGGAGACTATGCTGGGAGTCCAGGTGGTGCGGGTGAACCCGGCGGAACAGACGCTCACCCTGGCGGGCGGCGGAACCGTCTCCTACGACCGCCTGTTGATTGCCACGGGCGGGCGCCCATTCGTCCCCTCCGTCCCCGGCGTCTCCTTGAAGGGCGTGTTCACCTTCATCCGCTGGGAGGACGTGCGGGGTCTGGAGCAGGCAATAGAAAGATACGGCGCGCGTACCGCCCTGGTAGTGGGTGGCGGGCTGATCGGGCTCAAGACAGCCGAGGCCCTCATAGCCCGTTCGCTTCGGGTCACTATCGTGGAACTGGCTGACCGGATTCTGAGCACAACTTTTGATCGCACCGCATCCAAACTGGCCGAGACATTGCTGCGCCGTGCCGGCGTCGAAATCCGTCTCGGCCTGACCGTGAGCGAAATCATCGGACGAGAGGGGCGCGTGGACCATGCTGTGCTCCAGGATGGGGAACGGGTGGAATGCGACCTGGTGGTGCTGGCCATCGGCGTGCGGCCCAATGTGGATTTGATCCCGCCGGACTCTGGCATCCAGATCAACCGGGGAATTCTGGTGGACCAGCATATGCAGACGACAGTCCCTAACGTCTATGCTGCCGGAGATTGCGCCGAGGCCTACGATATGCTACTGGGGGTGAATCGCCCCATTGCCATCTGGCCCAATGCTTACCGGCAGGGATACATTGCCGGGTGTAACATGGCCGGAGTTCTCCGGGAATACGCGGGGGGGTTCCCCATGAACTCGGTGGAGGTGCACGGCGTGCCCACCATCTCGGTCGGCATCACCGACCCCCCGGATCGCGATTCCTACGAGGTGCTGGAGCGCTATGACCGCGAAAGGCCCATTTACAAGCGCCTGGTGCTGCGGGACAATCGCCTGGTGGGGGTCATCTGCATCGGCGATGTGGACCGGGCCGGTATTTACACAGGCCTGATCCGCGATCGGGTGGATGTCACCCCGTTTAAGGACCACCTGCTGACCGGCAAATTCGGCTTGATCTCGCTGCCGCGGGAGTACCGCAAGCATCTGGTGGTAGGGGAAGGGATAGAGGTGTAACCCCTCACTGCAGCGAAAGCAAAATCCAGCCAGATAAGGAGGGTAAATATGTGCGGACTCATCGGTATTATGGATACCAGCGGCCGGTGCTTCTCCGGGCACGATATCGTGGTTGGTATCTCCAATATGGAAGAACGCGGCAACGGGCTGGGCGCGGGGTTCGCCGTCTACGGCTGCTACCCCCAGTATGCAGATTGCTATGCCTTCCACGTGATGTACACCAGGCCCGACAGCCGCTCCCAGGTGGAAGCGTTCCTGCGCGAGCATTTCACCTGGGTCCATGCCGAAGAAGTGCCCCACCAGCCTGTGACCGACCTGCCCAACCCGCCGTTGATCTGGCGCTATTTTCTACAGTTGCCAGATTCGGCCCATCTTTCCTTCCAGACGAAGGGAAGGGTCCCCTTTGACGAAGCGGAATGCGTCGTGGATCGGGTGATGCGGGTCAATACGGCGGGGCTGGGTGCCTATATCTACTCCAGCGGCAAAGATGTGGGCGTTTTCAAAGGGGTGGGGCATCCCCAGCAAATCGCCGAATACTTCGGGCTGGAGGAATACAGCGGCTACCTGTGGACCGCCCACACGCGCTTCCCCACCAACACCCCCGGCTGGTGGGGCGGTGCCCATCCCTTCGGCCTGCTGAATTGGACAGTGGTACACAACGGCGAGATCTCCTCTTACGGCACGAACCGCCGCTACCTGGAGATGATGGGGTATCACTGCACCATGCAGACCGATACGGAAGTGATTGCCTATGCCGCCGATTTCCTGATGCGTCGCCAGGGGCTGCCGGTGGAGATAGCTGTCCGGGTGATGGCGGCGCCCCTGTGGGATGAGATCGCGCGGATGGATCCGGAGGAGCAAGCCCTGATGCGTGCCCTGCGGCAGGTGTACGGCCCCCTGCTGATCAACGGCCCCTTCACAGTGATTATCGCCCGTCAGGGGGAGATGATCGGCTTAACCGACCGTATCCGCCTGCGGCCGTTGACGGCAGCCATCCACGGCGACCGATTGTACCTGGCGTCGGAGGAGGCGCCGATCCGCCTGATCTGCCCGCAGCCGGAGCGGGTATGGACCCCGGTGGGGGGCGAACCCATCATAGGACGGCTGGGCGAATCCCCGCGGGAAGAGGCGGTATGGTGCGTGGAAAGCTCCCTCTATACCTGTGTCTCGTAGGAGGTACCTATGAGGGACGGGAGATGGGAGATTGACGCCAATGGTATGCACTACCGCGCCCTCAATGCTCGCCTGCGCGAGGCGGTGGAGAACGGCGCGGAGTGCATTGTCCTGCGCAACGTCTGCGGTCAGCGCTACATCGGCGCCAATCTGCATCGCCCCGTTGAGATTCACATTTACGGGACACCGGGTAACGACCTGGCGGCCTTTATGGACGGGCCTCGCATCATTGTCTACGGGAATGCCCAGGATGCCTGTGGCAACACAATGAACGGCGGTGAGGTGGTGATCCACGGACGCGCGGGCGATGTGACCGGTTACTCCATACGCGGGGGGAAAATCTTTGTGCGCGATGATGTGGGCTACCGCGTGGGGATTCACATCAAAGAGTACCAGGAACAACGGCCGTTCATCGTGATCGGCGGAACGGCCCAGCATTTCCTGGGCGAATATATGGCCGGGGGTGTGCTTGTCGTCCTCGGTCTGACCCTTCGCCCCGGGGAGTGCCACACCGCCACGTACATCGGCACCGGGATGCACGGTGGTGTCATCTACTTGCGTGGCAAGGTGGCGGATTATCAATTGGGGCGAGAGGTAGCTTCGGTGCCGCTGGAGGATGGGGATTGGGCCTTGCTGCGGCAACTGGTACAAGAATTCGCTGCCCACTTTAATCGGGACGCCGAAGAAATCCTGGCTGCGCCGTTCACCAAACTGGTACCCCTGTCTTCGCGTCCCTACGGACGGCTGTACGCATATTAGATTAGATTGACCATACCGGAGGCTGGAACCCTCCGGCTCAAAGATCAACTCTGCTGATGCAGGAAGCACCTATGAAACTCTGGGGTGGACGATTTGAGAAAACCACGGACCCTCATATGGAGGCCTTCAACGCCTCCATCGGGTTTGATCGGCGCCTCTGGTGGGCCGACATCCGGGGCAGCATCGCCTATGCGCGGGCACTGGAGCGGGCGGGGCTGCTCTCCCCCGACGAGCGAGACCGCCTGGTGGAGGGGCTGCAGGCCGTGGCGCAGGAGATGGAGACCGGTACCTTCGTCTTCCTTCCCAGCGACGAAGACATCCATACCGCCGTGGAACGGCGACTGCGGGAACGGGTCGGCGAAGCGGCGGATAAACTCCACACCGGCCGCAGCCGCAACGACCAGGTCGCCACCGACCTGCGGCTCTTCCTGATGGACCACATCCGCTCCCTGCGCGGCCACCTCACTGACCTGCAGCGGTCCATCGTGGAGCGGGCGGAGGAGCACCTGGATGTCCTGATGCCCGGTTATACCCACCTCCAGCGGGCTCAGCCGATCCGCTTCAGCCACTGGCTGATGAGTTTCTTCTGGGCATTCCAGCGGGACCGGGAGCGATTGGACGAACTGGAGCGACGGGTCGCTGTGCTCCCTCTGGGGTCGGGCGCGTTAGCGGGCCACTCTCTGGGAATTGACCGCACCTTCCTGGCAACCGAACTGGGCTTCCGCGCGGTCTGCGAGAACAGCATAGACGGCGTCACCGACCGGGACTTTGTCGCTGAATTCCTGTTCTGGGCAGCGCTCCTGCAGGTCCACCTCAGCCGTCTGGCGGAGGACCTGATCCTCTGGTCGTCGGCGGAGTTCGGTTTCGTGGAACTGGATGAGGCCTACGCCACCGGCTCCAGCCTGATGCCCCAGAAGCGCAACCCCGACTCTCTGGAACTGTTGCGAGGAAAAGCGGGGCGGCTGGTCGGCCATCTGACCGGTCTGCTGACCACGTTGAAGGGTCTGCCCACGGGGTACAATAAAGACCTGCAGGAGGACAAGGAGCCGCTCTTTGACGCGATAGACACATTGAGCCTGGCGCTTCCGGTAGCGGCAGGGGTCATCCGCACCCTCAAAATCCACCCGGAGCGGATGAGGCAGGCGCTGGACGACGGTCTTCTGGCAACCGACCTGGCCGATTATCTGGTGCGCCGAGGAGTTCCTTTCCGGCAGAGCCACCACCTGGTCGGGCAGGCGGTGCGGCGGGCCGAGACGCTGGGGGTCTCGCTGCGCGCGCTCCCGCTGGAGGAATATCAGGCCATCTCCCCCGCCTTCGGCCCCGACCTCTACGCCGTCTTTGACCCGTACCGCTCGGTGGAGACGCGGAACGCCGAGGGCGGCACTGCCCTGGAGGCCCTCCAGGCACAGATTGCGCGGGCACGGGTTGTGCTGGATGGGAGATGATCGGGCTTGCGCAGCAATTCGCTTACCCGCGCCGGGAGAAAACCAGCGGCCGCATCCCGTTGAGAATGACCAGCAGGGAGACGCCCACATCGGCGAAGACCGCCATCCAGAGGGTCGCCGCGCCCGCCACCGCCAGCACCAGGAACGCCCCCTTGGCTGCCAGCGAGAAAGCCACGTTCTGCCGGATGATGGCAACCACCCGGCGGCTCAGATGGATGACGTAGGGTAGCCCGCGCAAGTCGTCTCCCATCAGAGCCACATCGGCCGTCTCCAGGGCGATGTCGGAGCCGGCCGCGCCCATAGCAATGCCCACGCTGGCCCGCGCCAGCGCCGGGGCGTCGTTGACCCCATCCCCCACCATGACGACCGTCCCGTGGCGAGTCAGCAATTCCCCGATCGCCTCCACCTTCTGCTGGGGCAAGAGCCCCGCCCGCACCTCGTCCACCCCGGCATCCCGCGCAATACGCTCCGCCACCGCCGGGCTGTCGCCGGTGAGCATCACCGTATGGCGGACCCCTAAGGTTTTCAGGGCCGCCACCACATCCGCCGCCTCCGGCCGCACTGCATCCGCCACCACTCCATAGGCACGGTTGGCGCAGCAGACGTCCTCCACCATCACCGCGGTCCGCCCGCGGGCGGAAACGGCCTCCACCTGCTGACAGAAAGCATCTTCATCCGCCCGAGTGCCGTGGACGTAGGCGTGACTGCCGACCTTGACCACGTGACCGGCGACCCGTCCCTGTATCCCGCGGCCCGGCTCGCTCTCCACTGCCTCCGCCGGGCCGTACCGTTCGGCGACGCCCAACTCCCGGGCTGCCTGCACCACCGCCCGGGCCAGTGGGTGCTCCGACCGGGACTCTACCGCTGCCGCCTTCGCCAGCAGGTCCAGACAATCCGCACACTCCTGCGGGCTGCGGTCGGCAACGTGGTTCCCACACTGACCGCCCACCAGTTGGGGCTGTCCCCGCGTGAGCGTGCCCGTCTTATCAAAGGCAACGGCGCGCACCCGGGCCAGTTGCTCCAGATGGATGCCGCCCTTCACCAGGATGCCGGCGCGGGCGGCGGCGGTCAGCCCGCTGACCACCGCCACCGGCGTGGAGATGACCAGCGCGCAGGGGCAGGCGATCACCAGCAGCACCAGAGCGCGGTAGAGCCACGCCAGGAACGGCCCCACCCCCAGCAGCGGTGGAACGGTCGCCACCAGCAACGCCCCGATCACCACCGCGGGGGTGTACACGGCGGCAAACCGGTCCACCAGCCGCTGGCTGGGCGCCCGTTGCTCCTGCGCCTCCTCCACCAGATGGACCATCCGCGCCAGCGTACTATCCGACGCCGGACGCGTGACCTCCACCGTCAGCGCGCCGGGGCCGTTGATCGTCCCGGCAAAGACCTCATCCCCCGGCCCCTTCTCCACCGGCAACCCTTCACCCGTGATGGAGGCCTGATCTACGGCCGACCGTCCCTCCACAATCTGCCCGTCGGCCGGGATGCGCTCGCCGGGGCGGATCAGAATCCGGTCCCCCACCGCCAGCGCCTCCACCGGCACCCGCTCCTCCCCATCGGCCGTCAGACGGGTCGCCTCCAGAGGGCGCAGCGCCATCAGAGAGCGGACGGCGTTTCGGGCGCGGTCCATCGTCAGCGCCTCCAACAGTTCCCCCACGGAGAAGAGAAAGACCACCACCCCGCCCTCGGCATATTCGCCGATGGCGATCGCGCCCAGCACGGCGACGGTCATCAGGACATTCATATCGGGGCGGCGGGTCGCGCGGAGCGCCACCCACCCGGCCCGGGCGACGGGCCATCCACCGACCAGCGCCGCCACGATGAGCATACCATCCCGCAGATACGCCGGGCCTCCCATCAGATGGACTACCAGCGCCAGCATGAGCAGCGCTCCCGCCAGCGCGGTGGGCAGGAGGCGGGACCGATGGCGAAGCAGGCCCCGCCATCCCGCCTCTTCGGCGGCAGTGGTCGGGGGCGCAACCTCGTACCCCATCCTCCGGGCCAGGTCCTGCACCTGGGGGATCACCCGGTCCCCGTCCTCGGCGACCAGGCGCATCCGTCCGGTGGCGAAGGAGACCTCGGCATGTGCCACACCGGGCAGGCGCGCTGCGGCCTCCTCCAGACGGAGCGCACACTCAGCGCAATCCAGCCCCTCCACCCGCAGCAGAAAGGTCTTCTTATCCTGCGAACTCATCCGTATTTCTCCAGCACGTGTTCTCGCGCAACGGCAAACAGGTCGCGCACATGGTTATCGTCCAGGGCGTAGAGGGCGCGCTTGCCCTCCCGCCTGCGCCGTACCAGATGCATCCGGCGGAGCAGGCGCAACTGATGGGAGATCGCCGATGGCGTCATCTCCAGGCGCGCTGCCAGTGCACCGACGCACAGTTCCTCTTCCGAGAGGGCCGCCAGGATGCGCACGCGCGTCGGGTCGGCCAGAGCCCGGAACGTCCGGGCCATAGAGCGGGCGAGAGAACCGTCCACCACGCACCTCCGGATCGCTCCATCCCGCAGGGAACGACCCACATTTGAATAAGTGTTCAATTGAATAACTGCTCAAATTATACCACAAGGAAACGCAAACGTCAAAAACGCGGCGTTCTCGGGCTTGTGCAGCAATTCGCCCCGCCTGGGAAAAGGGTGGGGTGTGGGGTTTGTGGGGGCGGCTCCGCCGCCCCCACAAACCCCCCTTTCCCTCTTTTCACGGGCGCGCCGTTCCCTCAAAACGATTTACTGCACAAGCCCGTTCTTTTGGCGGTCACTCCGATAGGTAGTTTCATTTGCCCCTCCCCCTTACCCCCTCCCCATGGAGGGCGGACGGACCGTCCGCCCCTACAACGTGACTACCCGTTCTTTTCTATGGGCTCAATTTTTATCCCATCTTTACCTTTTCTTCACCTATCCCATACGAGTCCCTGCTAATATAACACATTGGAGAGACAAAAGGGGGGTGAAGAATGAACGAAAAGGTCCTGATCATTGATGATGATCCCGGGTTACTCACCCTTTTGCGGATGGGGCTGGAACGAGAAGGGTACGAGGTCATTACCGCCCTGGGAGGGCAGGAAGGACTGCGACAGGCCTACGAGAACCGCCCCGACGTGATTCTCCTGGATATCCTCATGCCGGGGATGGACGGCTGGGAGGTCTGTCAGCGGCTGCGGTACATCTGCGATACACCGATCCTTATCCTGACCGCGGTAGATGAGCGGGACGGGGTCATCCGAGGGCTCTCCATTGGCGCTGACGACTACGTTATGAAGCCCTGCACCTTTGAGGAACTGAAAGCCCGTATCCGCGCTTTGTTACGTCGGGCCGCGGGGACATCCGGCAAGGTGCGCCAGAATGTCTACGACGACGGGAATCTGTACATAGATTTCTCCGAGGGGACGGTCACCCGAAATGGGGAACCGGTCCCTCTCACCCCAACCGAATCCCGTCTGTTGCTCTACCTTGCCAGTCACGAGGGACGGGTTATCCCCCACAAAGAGTTGCTGGCCTGCGTTTGGGGGCCCGCCTACGCCGACGAGACGGGATACCTGAGTGTCTACATCCGATACCTGCGGCAGAAAATTGAGGATGATCCCGCCAATCCTCGGTACATCCGCACCCGCTGGCGAGTAGGGTACTACTTTGTCGCAAACGGTGGCGCATCGGGGGGACAACGAGATGAATGAACAGATCCTGCAACGCTATATCCGGCTGATCGGGCGATGGTGGTGGTTGCTCGTGGTGAGCACGCTGGTCCCGATGCTGGTCAGTTACCAGTTGACCGCCCGGCAGCCCCCCCTGTACCAGGCCCGGGCGACGCTGATGGTGGGCACCAGCCTGCAAACCCTCAATCCCGACCCGTGGCAAATGAACCTGAGCACCACCCTGGCTGGCGCATATGCCGAACTGGCGAAACAACGGCCAGTGCTGGAGGCAGTCATTGAGCGGTTGGGCCTGCCCCGCACGCCGGAGCAACTGGCCGTTCAAATAGAGACCCGCATTTATTCCGGGGCACAACTTCTGGAGATTCGGGTGGTGGACACGGACCCGCGGGCGGCCGCGCTGATCGCCAACACCCTGGCCGACGAATTGATCCGCCGTAGTCCTGCTTCTGGTGCCAGCGACCCGGAACAACAGACGTTCATCCGCAACCAGATGGCCAGTTTGCGCGCCAAGATAGAGGAAGTAGACCAGGAGATTGACCGTTTAACCGCTCAGATGGCTACTCTAACCTCCGCGGCCGAGATCAAGGAAATCCAGGACCGGATCGCGGCTCTGGAAACGGTGAAGACCACCTACCAGGCCCGTTACGCCGATTTTTTGCAGGTCTACAACCCGGAGTCACCGAACCTGCTCTCATTGTTTGATTCGGCGTCGCAACCCTCTACCCCTCTCCCCCGCAAGACCTGGCTCATCATCGCCGTGGCCGGGGTTGCTGGCCTGGGGCTGGCCATCGCGGCGCTGATTCTGATGGATTATCTGGACACTTCCATCCGGTGGGAAAACGACACCGTCCAGGCCAGCCTGGGCCTGCCCATCCTGGGAGCCATCCCCCAAATCACTCAGCGGCAGCGGAACGGAGGCCCGGTTCACCACGCCAGTATTCCCATCCTATCGGAGAGCGTCCACGGTATCCAGACGCAGATTTTCTTCGCCCACCCCAACCGGGCTCCCCGAACGCTTCTGGTCACCAGCCCGGGCGCACAGGAGGGAAAGAGCTTCGTCTTGGCCCATCTGGCGATGGCGCTGACCGAGGCCGGGTACCGCGTGATCGTGGCGGATGTGGACCTGCGCCGACCGTCTCTGCACGAGTTCTTTGAGCAGCCCAACGTGGTAGGGATGGCCGACCTGTTGAACGGTTCGCAGGAAGACCTGCAACCCTCCATTGCACTTCGGTCCACAGGGATAGAACGTCTGTGGCTTCTTCCCGCCGGGCGGACCTCGGTGGAACCGGCGCTGCTGGTCAGTTCCCGGCGTTTCCGGACCATGCTGGACGAACTCAAGCGCTATGCCGATGTCATCCTGCTGGACAGCCCTCCGGTATTGGGCCCGCCCGAGGCTGCCCTGATGGCCAGTATGGCCGACGCCACTCTTCTGGTCGTGGACGACGGCATCACCAGCCACACCGCCGCCCGCAAGGCACGGGACCGGCTGATGGGGCAGGAGGGAGTCAACCTGTTGGGAGTGGTCTTCAATCGGGTCCAATCCTCTTCCTACGGTTATAGTTACGGTTACGCTTATTACGGCAAAGATAAGAAACGCCCCCGCCATCGGAAGGAGCGGAAGTTCCTCACGATGGCCGAAGCGGCAGACCGCCTGGGGGTCAGCAAAGAGACAGTCCGCCACTGGTGCCAGACAGGGAAACTGCCTGCCAGGCGGGTGGGGTTCTGGTGGCGCATCCGCCCGGAAGATGTGGAGCAACTGATTGCCCAATCACTGGCTACCCAGATGGCTGCCAGAGCACAAGAGACCATTCCCGTATGAAGCGCATATCCGCTGTCGTTGCCAGAAATTCGCTGTTCAGCCTGACCGGTCAGGTCACGGTCAAAGTTTTATCCGTGGCCTTCTCTATATTTATCGTCCGCCGTCTGGGGGATGCCAGTTACGGCCTCTACGCCACCGCGCTGGCCTACGTGGGGATATTCGCCATCCTCTCCGACCTGGGGCTGGCCCCCTATATCGTGCGTGAGGTCGCCAAGAGGCCCGAACGGGCACCGATGCTGTTCGCCAACGGGGTTCTCCTGCGCCTGATCCTTTCGACCGGCACACTGGCTGTCATCGTCGGGTCGGCACTGGCGCTGAAGCGGTTGCCGGAACTGGTCCTGGGCGCGGCTATCGGGGGTTGTGGGCTGTTCCTCTACGCGGTGAGAGGCCCGATAGAGAGTTTCCTGATCGCCCGCGAACGGCTGGACCTCCTATCGGCGATGAACGTCCTGAACCAGATGGGATTCGTCGTATTAGGGACTCTGGTCCTCTTCGGCGGGCTGGGATTCATCGGACTGCTGGTCGTTTCGCTGGTCAGCCTGGGCATATCTACGGCCATCGGGTGGCGGTTCCTTCGCAGCACAAGCGGAGTGTCCTGGCACCCGCAACCACAACTGTGGCCCGCGCTGCTAAAGGCCGCGCTCCCCTTCGGCGTTATCGGCTTTTCCCTGGGCCTCTCGTACAAAGTGGATACGGTCCTCCTCCAGTACTTCCACGGCGACGCGGTCACCGGATGGTATAGCGCCGCCTATAACCTGATCTTTTTGCTGACGATGGTCTCCAACTCCGTCAATCTGGCCCTATACCCGGCCCTGTGCCGCCAGCATTCGGTCAACCCGCAGGGGATGCCCACCCTCTACACGCAGGCGCTGAAATACCTGCTCCTCATCGCCCTTCCGGTCGCGGCGGGGGCGACGGTCCTGGCCGAACCGCTGGTGCACCTGCTCTACACCGACCAGTTTGCGGCGTCGGCCCTTGCTCTGCGCATCCTGATCTGGGTGCTGCCGCTGATGTTCCTGACGGAAATGCTGGGAAACATCACCGTGATCCACGACCAGGAGAAAAAAGTAGCCCGGGCGCTCCTCGTCAGTACAGCGTTCAACGTGAGCCTCAACCTGGTCTTTATTCCCCGCTGGGGGTTCCTGGCTGCCTCGGTTATCACCGTCCTCACCGAAATGATTCTGGCCGGCCAGTACCTCTGGCTTCTGCGTCGGGAACTGGCCTCTGTTGATACAGTGACCGTTCTGGTAAAGCCCGGTATCGCGGCGGGGCTGATGGGGGCCGTCGTGTTCCTGGCCCGCGGGGCCAACTTTTTCCTCGTCGTCGCGCTGGGAGCAGCGGTCTACCTGATCCTGCTGGCGGCGTTCGGCTCGCTGGGCCGCCAGGAAATTCTCCTGCTGGGCGACCTGGTGCGCCAGCGCGCGAAAACACAGGAGGTCTCCTGATGCACATCGTCCTGCCCGTCCACCATTTCCCGCCCCGGTATGTGGCTGGAGCGGAATTGTATACCTACCGTCTGGCCCGCCATCTCCAGCAACTGGGCCATCGGGTGGATGTGATATGCGTGGAATCCGTTTCCGAGGGCACACTGGAGCCCCAATGCGTCTCCGAAGAATACGAAGGGATTCCCGTCCATCGGCTCCTCTTCAACCTGGCCCTGGCCCCCGACCCGCGGCGCTGGGAATTCTGGAACCCTCAACTGGGAGAGTGGTTCGGCCGTTTCCTGGAGGAACACCGCCCCGACCTGGTCCATCTTCAGGGCGGCTATCTGCTGACTGGCAGCGTGGCCAGGGCGGCACAGGCGGCGGGGCTCCCCGTCATTCTGACCCTGCACGACTTCTGGTTTCTCTGCCCGCGCATCCACCTGCAGCGGCCCGACGGCACGCTCTGCGAAGTGCCAGACGACCCCGCCGAGTGTGCCTGGTGCCTGCTGACCGAAAAGCGCCGCTACCGGCTACCCGATCGGGTGTCCCGCGGCCTGGTGGGAAGACTGGCCCAGAACTTGCTGCGGCCTTCTATTCCGGGCCACCTCACTGGATGGTCGGCGCGGGTGGAAACGATGCACGAACGGCGGCAGCGGTTGGCAGAGGTCCTGCACGCGATGGACTTGCTGATCGTCCCCTCCCGTTTCCTGGAGCGCATATTTATCCAGCGGGGCGGTGTAGTGCCGGACCTGCTCTATTATTCCCGCTATGGTCTGGATGATATGTGGGCCCAACCTCCCGCCCGATTGGACTCCCCGAACGGTCGCTTGCGCATCGGGTACATCGGCCAGATCGCCCCCCACAAAGGCGTACATGTCCTGCTAAAGGCGGTCCGTCAACTGGAAAATGCAGATGGACCCTGGGAACTGCGTATCTATGGGGATACCACCCGGTTCCCTCAGTATGCCCAACATCTCCGACGGTTGGCGGGCGGACATCCCCACATTCGGTTTGAGGGACAGGTGGAAAACCGACATATTCCCGCCGTCCTGGCCGATCTGGACGTGCTGGTGGTGCCTTCCCTCTGGTACGAGAACGCGCCGCTCACCATCCTGGAGGCCCACGCAGCGGGAGTGCCGGTCATCGCATCAGACCTGGGGGGGATGGCCGAAATGGTCCGGGATCCACAGGACGGTCTTCGTTTTCGCCCCGGCGATGACCGGGACCTGGCCCGCCAAATCCGGCAGTTCCTGGACGAACCTGACTTCTTCACTCGCTTGCGGCGGGGAATTCGCCCGGAGCGCCTGATCCGCGACGAGGTGGCGGAACTCCTGACCGTCTATCGGCAAATTCTGGAGGGAAGATGAGAATGGCCGCGACGCAGAACGGAATTTTTTCGGACACGGGCACCGGGGACACCCTGAGGTTGCGTTATTACTGGCACCGCTTCTGGGAGTTCGGGGGCGATTTCCGGAAGTGGATTCTGCCGATGATCCTGCGCGGCATCCTGAGAAAACACCAGTTTGATTCGCCCCACATCGTCGCCCTGGGACGGGATGTGCAAATTGTCCACCGGGGAGGACGACTGATCACCGGCAGCGGCGTCCGCATCGCTCACCACTGCTCCCTGGACGTCGGGAAGAACGGCCTGCTCTCCATCGGCTCGCGGACGATCATCGGCCCCTACACCCGCATTATGGCCGCCACCCAGGTTCGGATCGGCGACCGCTGCATGATTAGCTGGAATTGCAGCATCTTTGACTCCATCGGCCACCGCCTGTGGCTGGAAGAGACCGGAGAAGCCGAGATTGAAGCGCCGATCACGATTGGCGACGATGTCTGGATCGGCCCGTACTCCATTGTTATGAAGGGCGTGACCATTGGGAACAACTCGGTGATCGGCGCCGGGTCGGTGGTACGACGGGATGTGCCGCCCAACACGCTGGTCTACGGGAATCCGGCCCGCCCGGCGGGCAGAGTCGTGCGTTGGGAGCGATAAGTGTATGAGAAACGCAGTACCCACTATCTTGCTATCTGCTCTGGTCCTTCTATTCCTGGCCCTGCTGGTGGCGCTGGGACTCTCGCTGCGCGGCCAGGGGCTACGGATGGCCCTGATTCACCGCGTCCAGGCGATCCTGCACCGGAAGGACGCAGTACGCAAACGTAACCGCTCACCGCAGAGTCGCAGAGGACGCAGAGAAATTCTTTCTTGCCGACCGTTTTTCAAGATAACAAATAAAAAGGTAACAAGCCGATGTCCTGCTGCAATTGGCCCTCTGTCGCCATCATCGTCCTCAACTGGAACGGGCGGGAAGATACACTGGCCTGCCTGGATAGCCTGGCGCGCCTGGAATATCCGTCCTCCCACATCATCGTGGTGGACAACGGCTCCACCGACGGTTCGCCGGAGGCGATCCGGCGGGCATTCCCGCAGGCCGAAGTGCTGGAAACGGGGAGGAACCTGGGTTACGCCGGGGGCAACAATTGGGGACTGAAAGTCGCCCTGGCCCGGCCATTCCCGTACATCCTGCTCCTGAACAACGACACCCTGGTCGCCCCCGACTTCCTGACACATCTGGTCAACGCCGCCGCGGACCGGACCGTCGGCATCGCCGGACCGACCATCTACTACGCCGACTGGCCGGAGGTCATCTGGACAGCCGGGGGGGCCATTGACTGGCGCCGGGGGGATACGCACATGGTCGGGCTGGACCAACCCGACCAGGGACAGTTCGGTTCTGTTCCCAGAGAGGTGGATTTCGTCAGCGGGTGCGCGATGCTGATACGGCGGGACGTGCTGGAGTGCGTTGGGCTGCTGGATGAGCGATTTTTCCTCTATTACGAAGAGGTGGAGTGGTGCGTGCGGGCCCGGCGGGCAGGGTTTCGCATCCTGCACGTTCCGCAGGCGAAGGTCTGGCATCGGATTGCCCCGCAGGCGCAGGCGGAATCGCCCGCCATCCACTACTACATGACGCGCAACCGGCTGCTGTTCCTGGCACTGACCGGGGCCAGCGGGCGGGCCTGGCTCGCCACTGCCGCCGACTACGTCCGCACGCTCCTCTCCTGGAGTTTGCGCCCACGCTGGCGACATAAAGGGCAGCAACGCCGGGCAATGGCTCGCGCCATCGCCGACGCCTGGCGGGGACACTGGGGGCCATTACAGGCGGAGGCGGGCCGATGAGAATCCTCTGCCTGAGCGGATGGTTTCCCTACCCGCCGGATGTCGGTGCACGGGCCCGGCTCTTTTCCCTGCTCCGGGAAATCGGCAGGGCCCATGCGGTGGACCTGCTCTGCTTTTTTCATGCCGACGAGACCGTTTCCGAAAGTGCGCTGCCTTCGGGCGTCTCGCTGCTGGGGGCATTACCTGCCCCCACGGAGCGCCGTTCCCGACCGTCGCTGGGGACATTGCTCTCCCCCTACCCGCGCGCGATCGCGGAGCAGTACACCCCGGAAATGGCCGCTCGGCTGGAATCTGCCCTGACCGATGGACATTACAACCTGGTCCTGGCTTGCGAGAACGGGCCAGGGGTAACCATCGCCCCTTATCTGTTCCAGGCCCGTAACGTCGCGCGGGTGGTGGAAGACCTGGAAGTCTCTATGATCCGGGCAAAGATGCAGGCTGCCCGCTCCCCGTTGGCCCGGTTCCGTTACCGCCAGACCTGGCGGAAGCAGCGCCGATACACGCGGGAACTCCTGGGCCGGGTTCAAGGATGCACAGTCGCATCGGAAACGGAACGGCGCGCTCTGACCGACATCGCCCCCAACAGTCCGCCGATCGCCGTAGTGCCCAACGGCCTGGACCCGGAGCGGTATTCGGGGGGCTTCGGGCCGGAGGAGCCTGATACCATCGTCTTCCCCGGCGCGCTGACCTACGAGGCCAACCGGGAGGCGATGCGCTTCTTCCTGCGGGAGGTCTTCCCGTACATCCGCCAGGCCCGCCCCGCAGCGACTCTCTACATCACCGGCCGCACCGACGGGGTGGATCTGCGCTCTCTCCCCCTGGGGGATGGGGTTATCCTGACCGGCTATCTGCCGGATGTGCGCCCCCGGATCGCCCGCAGCGCCATCTGCGTGGCCCCGCTGACGCTGGGCGGAGGCACCCGCATCAAGATTCTGGAGGCGATGGCCTTGGGCACACCGGTGGTGGCGACCTCCAAAGGGGCCGAAGGGCTGGAGGTGACGCCGGGGCGGGACATCCTTATCGCCGACGACCCCGCCCAATTCGCCGCTGCGGTGGTGCGACTCCTGAGCGACGACGCCCTGCGGAGCGAAATTTCCGCCCGCGCCCGTCAGACCGTCCGTCGGTACAATTGGCAGAGCATCGGGGCACAGTTGGTATCTTTTCTGGAAGAGATTGCCGAGAGAGAACGATGAGTTTCTGGACAATGAGGTTCCCCCGCTGGGTGGGGAAATCCTACAAGGTCCTGATTGTCGGCGGAGTGCTGGCCGCCGGACTGATGATGGGCTACTTGACTGTGCGCCTGCAACCCGCCTACATCCTGGCTGCGGTCGCGATGCTGCCCGCCCTTCTCATCGCCCTGCGCTGGCCGGAGTCCGGCGTCCTGGCCCTTCTGCTGACGGCGGCCTTTGTGCGGGTGACCCTGCCCACCGGCACACAGAGCCGGATTGTCGCCAGTTTGGTGCTGACAGCCCTGCTCGTCCTTCTCTGGCTGGGGCGTGCGCTGATGGAAAAACGCCCCCTTCTGAAACCATCCTCCGTCAACCGTCCGCTGATGGCAATTCTTGTGGTCAGCGTCCTCTCATACATCTGGGGCCTCATATTTCGCGACCCCCTCGTCACCCCCTGGCGCACCTGGCCAATTGTCCAGATCGCTGCGCTGGCAGTGATGCTCCTCCTGCCCGGCGCGCTGATCCTGACCGCCAATACGGTCCCCGATCTGCGCTGGATGAAGGTTCTCTGGTGGACGATGATCGGCATCGGCGCAGGAGCGATGCTGGCAAAATGGGCCAGAGCGGACGTCCGCTGGATCAACACCGGCGGTCTCTTTTCTCTCTGGCTCGTCTCTCTTCTGTACGGCCAGATTCTGTTCAACCAGAAACTCCCCACCCCGCTTCGGTTGGGCTTTGTCGGCCTCCTGGCCCTCTGGTTGTATGACCGGATGATCCTCAATACTCACTGGCTGGCCGGATGGGTGCCTCCGATGCTGGCTATCGGTGTCCTGACTTTCCTGAAGTCCAGGCGGGGCTTTCTGGTATTTCTTATCCCGGCCATCACCTTTCTGGTAGCATATCGGGGAGATTACATTCAGGCCATTATCTCCGGGGAGGCGACGGAGAGCGGCATCACTCGCCTGGCGGCCTGGGCCGTCAACTGGCGGGTGACCGGCCGCCACTTTCTCTTCGGTACCGGCCCAGCCGGGTATGCGGTGTACTACGTCTCGTATTTTCCCAGCGAGGCAATGGCCACCCACTCCAACTACATTGACATTCTCTCCCAACTGGGCATCGTCGGCCTGGCCTGCTATCTCTGGTTTCTGGGGACGAGTTTGGTGACCGGGTGGCGATTGCAACGGGCCCTCCGGGGCGAAAATGGTTTCGCCGAAGGGCTGGCGGCGGGGACGCTGGGAGGAACCTGCGGCGTCATCCTGGCGATGGCGCTGGGAGATTGGCTGATCCCCTTCGTTTATACTCAGACTATCGCCGGTTTTGACTACGCCGTGTATTCGTGGGTCTGGATGGGAGCGATGGTCAGCCTGGCGAGAGCGGTTTTACAGCAAGCGACCGAAGGCCGCCTACAGTAGAAAAAGTGGCAAGGAGATAGCAGTGAAGGCTGAAAGATCAGGTCTATACTTGCGCTAAATCTGAAAAGGAGCATATGAGAGAACCAGCACGCATTCACCCAACGGCAGATGTCTCCCCAGAGGCCCAGATCGGCGAGGGCACCCGTATCTGGCACCAGGCCCAGGTTCGGGAAGGTGCTCATATCGGGCGCCATTGTGTAATCGGCAAGGGGGTGTACATTGACTTCGGCGTTCGGATCGGCAACAAGGTGAAGATTCAGAACTACGTTTCCGTCTATCACGGGGTCACCATTCAGGACGGTGTGTTCATCGGCCCTTATGTTTGTTTTACCAACGACCGGCGGCCGCGCGCGGTCAACCCGGACGGTTCCCTGAAAGGAAGCGATGACTGGGTCCTGAGCGAAACGCTGGTGATGGAGGGCGCTTCTATCGGTGCCCATTCCGTGATCGTCTGCGGCACAACGGTCGGGCGGTGGGCTATGGTGGGCGCGGGATCGGTAGTGACCCGAGATGTGCCCGACTACGGCCTGGTCTGGGGAAACCCGGCCCGACTCAGGGGATTTGTCTGCCCCTGCGGCGAACGACTCCACTCAACGGGCCCATGCGAAGGCGACATGGTGCAGATGGTATGCCCCCAATGTGGGACAGAGGTCGCCATTCCGACGGGAATTTTTCGCCCCCTGGAGGTGGGCCGATGATTCCCATAGCAAAACCCCTGATCGGCGAGGAGGAGAAACGGGCCGTCCTGGAGGTCCTGGAATCCGGAATGCTGGCCCAGGGGCCAAGGGTACAGACTTTTGAAGAAGCATTTGCCCCTTATTGTGGGGTGAAATACGCTATCGCCACTTCATCCGGGACCACCGCGCTGCATATCACCCTGCTGGCCCACGGGATTGGGCCTGGGGATGAAGTGATTACGACCCCCTTCACCTTCATCGCTTCCGCCAACTCCATCCTGTACGTCGGGGCCCGACCCATCTTCGTGGACATTGACTATGCTACGTTTAATATCCGTCCTGACCAGATAGAAGCAGCGATTACTCCGCGCACCCGGGCCATTATGCCTGTGCACCTCTTTGGGCTTCCTGCGGATATGCAACCGATTATGGAGATCGCCGAACGATACGGGCTGATCGTGATTGAGGACGCCTGTCAGGCGCATGGGGCGGAGTATAACGGAAAACGGGTGGGGAGTTTCGGCACCGGATGCTTCTCTTTTTACCCCACGAAGAACATCACCTCTGGCGAGGGAGGGATGATTACCACCAACGATGAGTACATCGCCGAAAAATGCCGGACAATCCGGCAACATGGGATGCGGAGAAGGTACTACCACGACGAGTTGGGGTTCAACTTCCGAATGACCGATGTGCACGCTGCCATCGGACTCTCTCAACTGGCGAAACTGGAGCAATTCAACGCGAGGCGAATCGCCAATGCCCGATATCTGAGCGAGCATCTGAAAGGAGTGGTAACACCGATCGTCCCAGAAGGCCGGCGACATGTCTTTCATCAATATACAATCCGAATTCCAGACGGACGCCGGGATATGGTGATGGAAGCATTAAAAGAACGGGGCATCGGGACGGCGGTGTTCTATCCCGTACCCACCCATCAACAGAAATTCTACCGCGACCTGGGCTATGATCAGACGCTGCCTGAGGCCGAAAAGGCCGCGCAGGAGGTTTTATCGCTGCCCGTCCACCCAGGATTGAGTTCCACCGACCTGAAAATGATTGTTGAAGCGATCAACGAGGTGTGTGCAAGAGTGTGAAATGGGAAATTTCCCCTCTTTTTCCCACTTTTCCCCTGTCCGTTAGAAAGTGTTGAAAAGCGGCGAGGCGCAAGGTAGCGAAGGCGTACCTTGCTCTTCGTTAGTGCTTTAACTCCCCCTCGTTTTCTGACTTCTTGTCATCGGGGAATGGGAAAGAAAATTGAGTGGCCCATATTCAAGTAGTGCGCTTGTAACTGTTCAGCGTGTTTGGCTGATGAATTGATGCCGCTTCACCCCCCAACAGGGCGCGTATACTCCTCCCCGCTGGGCTGCGACCGCAGGGGGATTTTTGTATAGGTTTTGGCGCTGGCGGCCTTCAGCCGCCAGCGCCAAAACCTATAATTTTTTCTCCACTCCCGCAAGCGGGGGAAGGGGACCGGGGAGCCGGGAGCAAGAAATTTCCCCCGGCTGGGTAGTTACTATGAATCAATTCTAACAGAATTCCAGTTTTTCATTAACCGACCCTTGACTGGAGCGCGTTAGAATACTATAGAAAGCCCCCGGCAGGTAGGGGCTTCCATCTCGGTGAACCGGGCAGCAAGTTTAAGTTAGAGGAGGATGTCCAATGCGTCAAGTAAAAGTCGGTGTGATCGGTGTCGGCAGAATGGGGCAGCGCCATTGTCGGGTCTATTCCTTTCTGCGCCAGGCCCAACTGGTGGGCGTCTGCGATTCCGCACCAGATTCGGGACGCGCGCTGGCTCAGGAATACGGGGTCTCCTATTATGAGGATACAGAAGACCTGCTGAAACGGGTGGATGCGGTCAGTCTGGCAACGCCCACACCGTCCCACTTCAGCCTGGCGATGCGCTGCCTGGAGCACGGCGTCCACGTCCTGATTGAAAAACCAATGACGGAGACGCTGGAACAAGCAGAAACGCTGACCCAGATTGCCGAGGCCAGTGGTCTGGTCGTCCAGGTGGGGCACATTGAGCGCTTCAACCCTGCCTACATAGAACTGAAGCACGTGTTGGAGGATTTAACGATATTAGCTGCCCATTTCCGCCGTCTCAGTCCTTACGTCGGTAGCAACACGGATGTGGATGTGGTCCTGGACCTGATGACCCACGACATTGACCTGGCGTTGGACCTGATGGGGCAGGAGCCCTTGTCGGTGGATGCCTTCGGATTGACCGCATTCAGCGGCGACGTGGACCACGCGCTGGCCTGCCTGAGTTTCGAATCCGGCCCCCTTCTAACTCTCATTGCATCCCGCACCACGGAGCAGAAGGTCAGGTCCGTAGAAGTCACCGCCTTAGAGGCCTATGTGGAGGCCGACCTGCTGGACAAGCAGGTTTCCATCCACCGACGAACGATCGGAGAGTACCTGAACCACAACCATCGGGGAGTCAAGTACCGGCAGGAAAGCCTCGTAGAGCGGATTTACGTACCCACCTTAGAGCCACTCTTTCTGGAACTGCAGCACTTCGTGGAATGCATTCTGCAACGCAAACAACCCGATGTCTCCGCCCGGGATGGCCTCAACGCACTGCGCCTGGTGCTGACCATCCGGGACAGGATTCGGGCGAATATGTCCAATCCGGCAAAAGCGCCGAAAACTCTACGGGAGAGCGTAACACCGTCTCCGGTTATTCCTGCATAGAGAGGATGGAAATGGACATTTCCATTGTCATACCCTGCTACAACGAAGAGGAGAACATCCCCCGAATCCAGAGGGAATTCCTACCCGTCGCCATCGGACTGACCAGGACCCGCTCTGTAGAGGTGATCTTTGTGGACGACGGGAGCACTGACGGGACCTGGCAGGCGCTCACCCACACCTTCGGCAATAAAAGTGACGGGCCGGTGACGTTCCGGGTTGAGCGCCACGGGACCAACCGGGGATTGGGCGCGGCTCTCCGCACCGGCTTCTCCGTGGCCCGGGGTGAGGTCATTGTGACCACCGATAGCGATGGTACGTATCAGTTCGTGGAAATTCCCGCCCTTTTGTCCTATCTCAAGCCTGGCATCAGCCTTGTCACTGCCTCTCCATACCATCCGCTGGGCGGCGTGGAGGGGGTCCCGGCATACCGGCTCGTTCTCAGCAAAGGCTCGTCGCTCATCTACCGCCTGCTGGTCAACCGGCGCATCCACACCTACACCTCTCTCTTCCGGGCCTACCGCCGGGAGGTAGTGGAGCGCATATCCTTTCAGTCCGACGGATTTCTGGCCGGCACTGAACTGATGGTGAAAGCGATGTTGATGGGGTACCAGGTCGCTGAGTATCCGGCAGTGCTGCATTCGCGAGCCTTCGGTACGTCCAAAGCGAAACTGGTGCGCACGATTCTGGCGCACCTTCGGTTTCAGGCGCGCGTCCTGTTCCACCGATTGGGACGTATTTCCCTCGTGGACCAGCCCCAAGGGCAGGAAATCCCCGTGACATCAGGCAGCTAACAGGTGGTCCGCATGAAGATTGTGTCCGTCGTGGGGGCACGCCCCGAGTTCATCCAGGTCGCGCCGGTCAGCCGCGCTCTGCGCGAGACCCATCAGGAAATCCTGGTGCACACCGGTCAGCACTACGATTACCGGATGTCCCAGGCCTTCTTTGACGACCTGGGGATTCCTGCGCCCGACTACAACCTGGAAGTGGGCTCGGGATCCCACGGCCGACAAACGGCGGAGATTATGGTTCGGCTGGAAGAGGTCCTGCTAAAGGAGCGCCCCGATCTGGTAATTGTGCGAGGCGACACCAATTCCACCCTGGGCGGCGCCCTGGCAGCCAGCAAGTTGCACATTCCGGTGGCCCACATTGAGGCCGGAGAACGTAGCTTCAACCGCCGTATGCCGGAGGAGATCAACCGTCTGGTGGCAGATCGGGTAGCGGACCTGCACTTTTGTGCCAGCCGAATGGCGGTGGAAAACCTGGCCGCGGAGGGGATCACCGGTTCTGTCTACTGGGTCGGCGATGTGATGCTGGATGCGATGCTCCAGAACCGCCCGATCGCTCAGCGCAAATCCAATGTGCTGCAGTGCCTGAACTTGAAGCCGCGTGGTTATTCCCTGGTCACCATCCATCGCGCAGGCAACACCGACGACCCAGCGCGCCTCCGGCAAATCGTCATCGCGCTGAACCGGGTACCGGAAATCGTCGTCTTTCCCGTCCACCCGCGCACTCGCAAAGCCCTCAGCCAACTGGATGTCCAGTTCGCCCGCCACGTTCGCCTGATAGAACCGGTCGGTTATCTGGATATGATCGTCCTGGAGGAGAACGCCCGTCTCATCGCCACCGACTCCGGCGGGGTCCAGCGGGAGGCCTACTTTCTGGGCATCCCCTGCCTGACCCTGCGGGATGAGACCGAATGGGTGGAGACGGTAAAGGTCGGCTGGAACAAACTGGTCGGCACCGAGCCAGAGCGGATTGTGGAGGCGTGGACGCACTTCGCACCATCGGGGGAGCGTCCCCCCATCTTCGGCAACGGAACGGCGGCCCGGCGCATTGCGCAGATTCTCAACGGCAACCCAGGAGGAGACGTCCAGTGAACATCGCCATCGCTGGCGGCGGAATAATGGGCATAAGTTTGGGATACTTCCTCTCCCGGCAAGGAGCGAAGGTAGAGGTCTTTGAGGCCGCCCCGACCCTGGGAGGCCTGGCGAACACCGTCCCTCTGCCCGACGGCACATTGGTGGACCGTTTCTACCACACGATCCTCTCCAGCGACAGCCATCTGCGCCAGTTGTGCGCCGAACTGAACATCGCCGATCACCTTCGCTTCCGCCAAACCCGGATGGGCTTCTACCACCAGGGCAACATCTACTCTATGAACAACCTGGTGGAGTTCCTGCGTTTCCCGCCGCTGAACGGGATGGACCGCTTCCGATTAGGGATCACAGTGCTTTATGCCCAGTTCGTGCAGGACTGGCACCGTTTGGAGGGCATCAGTGTGGAGAAGTGGCTGGTGCGCTGGAGTGGTCGGCAGACCTTCCAGAATATCTGGCGACCGCTGCTGAAGGCCAAATTTGACGGAGGATTTGAGAATACGCCCGCCACATACATCTGGGCGCGCCTGGTGCGGATGAAGTCCACACGAAAGGGTGCCAGTCAAAAAGAAGAAGCCGGACACCTCATCGGCGGATATATGACACTGATTGAGGCGATGGCTGAGCAGATTGAGGCCTCAGGCGGCAAAGTTCACCCCGGTTGCCCCGTTCAAGAGATCGTGATTGAAGATGGACGCGCCCGGGGCGTGCGCGTCGGGCAAGCGGTACACCCCTTTGACGCCGTCGTGGGAGCGCTCCAGGTTCCCCTCTTTCGCCGGTTGATCCCGGGCGCCGGGGAAGAGTATCGCGCCTTTCTGGACCGAACCGAGTACCTGGGCGTGGTCTGCCCGCTGTTGGTGCTGGACCGACCGTTGACCGGTTACTGGACTCTCAATATCACCGACGACCGGGTCCCCTTCACCGGCATCATTGAGACGACAACCTACATAGATCCGGACTTCGTGGGAGGCCATCACTTAGTGTATTTGCCCAAGTACACCGCTCCTGGCAGCCAATGGCAGGAGGCCAGCGATGAAGAAATCCGGGAGACCTGGCTGGAAAACCTGGAAAAGATGTTTCCGGATTTTGACCGGCGCCGGGTTCGCTACTTTCTCGTCCACCGCGAACGGTACGTAGAGCCGCTCCACGGGCTGAACTCCGCCCATCTCATTCCCGAGGTCAAAACGCCGGTCAGGAACCTGTACCTGGCGACCACAGCGCAGGTCTATCCCGCTCTGACCAACTGCGAATCGTTGACCCGCTATGCCCGGCGGACGGCCCGGCATATCCTGGAGGAGAACGGGGGCCTCGCCCCTTCGCCGGCCGTCCCTGTGGCGAGAGCACTCGTGACCGATACAGCATCATAGGGAAGAACGGCAATGACTGCTCCCAAACTCACCCGTCGCCAATTCCTGAAACTGGCAGGGATCGCCGGCACCCTCGCTGTACCGACCCTGCTGGGCTACGACCTGCTACAGGACGCGGAGGGCGATCCGCCCCCCCGCCTCTCTCCCTACGCGCCCGTAGAGATACTGGAGAACTGGTCATCGCTTCCGGCAGCGGTCCGCCCCATCCTGCTGCTGATCAACGAACGCAGCGACAATCCCTTCGGGCTCTACCTGGCAGAGATCCTGCGCGCCGAGGGACTGAATTGTTTCTGGACCGCGCGCCTATCCGACATGGACCGGATCCCCCTGGAACGATTTGACCTGATTCTCCTTGCAGAGGGGCCGCTGAGCGCCAACCAGGCGAAGCGACTGGAAAGTTATGTCGCCCAAGGCGGGCGACTGATCGCTATGCGGCCCGACGTCCGCCTGGCTCCCCTCCTTGGCCTGCAACCGACGGGAGGCACCACGGCAGAGGGATACCTGCAGGTGGAGGCGAGCCATCCGGTGGGCAGGGGGATTGCAACGGAGACTTTGCAGTTCCACGGCGTAGCCGACCATTATCGCCTGGCGGGCGCGGATGCGGTGGCCTGGCTACATAGCGACCGAGCCACGCGGACCAGTTTCCCGGCCGTGACCATCTACCGTTCTGGAGAAGGCTGGGCAGCGATGTGGGCCTTTGACCTGGCCCGCAGTGTGGCCTATACCCGCCAGGGCAACCCGGCCTGGGCAAACCAGGAACAGGATGGAGCGAATTACATACGGGCCTGCGATATGTTCGTGGGCTGGATGGACCCGGAGCGTATCCCCATACCCCAGGCCGATGAACAGCAACGGCTGCTGGTCAATCTGCTGGCATTTATGAGCCAGGAGGGCCCGCCACTGCCCCGGTTGGGGTACCTCCCGGGCATGGCAAGGGCGATACTCATCGCCACTGGTGACTCGCACAACAACCCGACCTGGGCCATAGAGAATGCGCTGAAACGGGTGGAGCGGTATGGCGGCCGGATGTCCATCTACTACTCGCCGCCTCTCTCTCCCGGCCACTGGCGCCGTGCAGGCCGCCGGACAAAGCGATGGGCGGAGGGGCTCCCTCTGGTAGGAGAAGCACTGGCTGGCCCGTACACCCTTCCGACACCTTCTCATATCGCCAATTGGCGAGCGCGCGGACACGAATTCACCGTACACCCCTATGTGGACGACGGTCTGGAACAGGGATGGGACACGTACTGGCGGGAGTTCACCGGCCTGGGCTACGGCCCGATCTCGCCGACAGTGCGCACTCACCGCATCCTATGGACCGGTTGGGTGGAAACCGCTCGCCTTCAGGTCTCCTATGGGATTGGCCTGAATCTGGACTACTACCATTGGGGCCCCGCCTTCCGCACCGAAACCGAGGAGTGGGTTTATGGGCATTTCACCGGCAGCGGGCTACCGATGAAGTTCGTGGACGAACAGGGCCGCGTATTGAACATTTACCAGCAACTGACGCAATTAACAGATGAGCACCTGCTGGCCTTTGCCAACGGGCCGGCACGGTTGCTGGCCGAAGATGCGGTGACGATCTCAAGAAACCTTCTGCGCAGCAGCCTTGACCGCTTTCCCGCTGCGATTGTTGCCCAATTCCACACCGACCCGTTCATCCAAAGCGGTAGCGACCTTGCCAACGAGGCAGGCCACTGGATGGAGGGAACGCTGGAATATGCAGCAACCCACGGTATCCCCATCTGGTCGGCAGCCGAATGGCTGCGCTTCACCGAAGTCCGGCACGACGCTGCTCTGGAAGAAGTACAATGGCATCCGGAGACCCGACGCCTGAGTTTCCAACTGGTGACTCAGGCAGTCGCCGATGCGGAACTGACCCTGATGGTCCCTTTGGAGCATGGGGGAGCCCGGTTGTCTCAGGTGGAGGTGGAGGGGCGACCCGTCCCCTATAGCGAGCGCAGAGTGGGGGGAATCCCATACGGGTGTATGTCCGTTCGGGCAGGTTCATATTCCGTGGTAGCAACCTATGCATAGAGGCGAGCAGGAGGGCATTATGAATAGCAATACCCGAGGATTTGCAGTCCAGGCCCTTCTCGGCCAGAAAGTGGGCGTTACCGGGCAACTCATTGCGTCCGCCTTCGCCATCGCCGCCCTCCTATTCCTGGCCCTGTACAACCTGACCGATTACCCGCTGACCTGGTTTGACGAGGGCTCTCACCTGCACGTCCCGAAAACCCTCGTGCGTTTCGGGGTCTACGCCGATTACAGCAGCGATGGCTTCCGCTACTACGGTCCGACGGTCGGCGTCGGTCCGACGGTGATGCTGCCCATCGCCGCAGTCTTCCGGATTTTCGGCATCGGCCTGCTGCAAGCCCGCCTGGTGATGGCCGTCTACCTGCTGGCGGCCGTCTACGCCTTCTACCGGCTGGCTCGGGGACTGGGCGGATACGGATTTGCGATAGCAGCAACCGCCCTGCTGGTGACTTCCCGGGGGGTCTCCTTGCTGGAGTATGGGCGACAGGTTATGGGAGAAGTGCCGGGTCTCTTCTTCTTGATTGTGGGACTATCGGTGTGGTTCAAAGTGTGGGAGAGCGTTGACCGGAAACGTCTGTTGCTGGCCGGAGCGCTCCTGGGACTTGCAACGGTCACCAAAAACCAGTATCTGCTGGTACTGATCCCCGCGCTGGGCCTGATGTGGCTTGCCAACCTGACCTACTATCGCGCGCTCCCCCAGCGGGCTTTCCTTATCCCAGGGATTGTCGCTATGACCTGTTTTCTCCTGTGGCAGGTTTATATGCTCATTTATCTGGGTCCGACGACCGCCAGCGAGAACCTGAAGATGCTGCGAGAGCAAACGGCTGGAGCAGCGATGGTTTTCTCCCCCAACTTGATGAAAGAAAGCATTAAGTACCTACTCAGCCTGGAGGTGCAGATGGGGGCGATCGTGCCCGTGCTGGCCTACGGATTCTTCACGGCGCTGCCCCGTAGCCGGGAGGGGTTGCGGTGGGGAACATTGCTGGGGCTGGTAGCGGTAAATCTGAGCTGGTACGTGGCTGCGTCTGTCAGTTGGCCGCGCTACGCCTTCCCGGGCCTTTCCATCGCCAGCCTGTTCGCCGCCCGCTTTTTCCGTGACATGACCAATAGTTTTCAGTTTGGAGGGAAATCCCTGTGGGAAGACCTGCGCCGGGGACAGGTCACCCCGCAAAAAGAGGCATTACGCTGGGCGGCGCTGCTCTGGCTAATACTGATGATCGGTCGCCCTCTGGCATACTACGTGCGCCAGATTGCATCGCCCCCCTTCAATGCTCCTGCGGCAATGGCAGCCTACCTGGAAGAGCATGTGCCGCACGACAGCCTGATTGAAACCTGGGAGCAGGAGATGGGGTTCCTGACCGACCATAACTACCATTTCCCGCCTGCAGCATTACTCAATATCGCTGTCCGCCATATCTGGCTGGGCGAACACGCACCGGCAGAATGGTACGACTTTCGTCAACACGTCTCTCCCGATTACGTTCTCGTGGGACCGTTCGCCCGCTGGGTGTCGCTCTACCCGGCGGAGGTCCTGGCGGAAGAGTATCAGTTAGTCACAACCGTTGAGAGCAGTTGGACGCTCATCTATTATGAATTGTACGCGGCCAAGAACAGATAGCGCAGATAACGTGAAAATCGTCGTCGCCGCCCATCATTTTCCCCCGCGCTACCGCGGAGGGGCCGAACAGCGTGCATGCCGAACCGCCGCCGGCCTGCAGGCCCATGGCCACGACATCTTGTAATGGACAAATTATTCCAGCAATACCAGGAATCACCTGTTGGCGGATATGAGCGCCCCCTCATCCCCCCAGCCCCCTTCTCCCCCGCCGGGCGGGGGAGAAGGGGGAGAAAAATAAAGGTTTTGGCGCAGGCGGCCTTCGGCCGCCAGCGCCAAAACCCCCGTAAGGGCAAGGCTTGTCCTTGCCCTTTCCTCCCCGTGCGGCCGTAGGCGGACAATCCGTCCGCCCTCGACGGGGAGGGGGTAAGGGGGGCAAATGAAACCGGCATAGAACTGGACGATCAGGTTTATCACTACCTATCGGAGTGACCACCCACGAGCCGAACCGCAGTTTATTTTCAGACCAGAGCAACGCTTCAGCCTGCGCCAGTCGGGTCTCGCTTTGAGCCGAGGGTTCGGTCTCCGGCAGAAAGATACGATCATCGTATGGACCTCTCTATCGTCGTTGTAAACTGGAACACAAGGGAACTTCTGCGCCGATGCCTGGATTCCCTTCCCGCGGCAACGGAAGGACTGAGCGCTGAAACCATCGTGGTGGATAACAATTCCACCGACGGCAGCGCCGCTATGGTGCGCGCCCACTACCCCCAGGTTCATCTGGTGGAAAATGGGGAAAACGCCGGTTTCGTCCGTGCCACCAATCAGGGGATCACCCTCAGCCGGGGGCGTTACGTCCTTCTGCTCAATAGCGACACCGTTGCCCCGCCCGGGAGCCTGGCCCGAATGGTCGCTTTTATGGAAGACCACCCCGATGCCGGGGCAGCCGGTCCCAAACTGGTCAACCCGGACGGTTCCTTCCAGGCCTCCTACGCCCGCTTCCCGACGCTACTCTCGGAAAGCCTCTCCGCCTTCGGCCTGAACCGCCGCCTTTATGGGCCGTACCATCCCAGCCCCTCCCCCCGGCCCGACGACCGGCCCGCTCCGGTGGATTGGGTTCCCGGCGCATCCCTGCTCTTGCGCCGGATGGCCCTGGAGGCCGTCGGCCCACTGGATGAGGGCTTCTGGATGTACTCCGAAGATACGGACCTGTGCTACCGCATCCACCGGGCCGGGTGGAAAGTGTACTACCTGCCCGACGTAGAGATTGTCCACTTCGGCGGGGCCAGCAGCAAGCAATGCCGCCCCGAATCGGTGGGACGCCTCTACCGGAGCAAAATGCGCTTTTTCCGCAAGCACTACGGCTTCCTGCCCGCCCTCCTGCTGGGCATAGCCATCGCGACCGCCTACGGAGTGAAAACTGCGATCGCGACCCTGACTTTGCCCTTCCCTGCCCGTCGCGCCCCCGCAAGGGCCCAATTCCGCACCGCGCGGCGAGTCTGGGAGGGCTGCTGGCAAATCTTAACGGACGCTCAAAACGGGCGGGCTGCCCCCCCGGAGAGCGGATAGGACGGATATCATGGCCCAATCACCCTTCCTCCGACGCTGGCTGCTCGTGGTCATCGCCACCGCTCTGGCGGCCAACGGCCTTCTTTACCTGACCCGCCAACCGGTAATGGGACAGGACAACCAAACGCGCCGGATAGGTGCCGTCGTCCTGGTCAACTCCGCCAGTAGCAATTACACCGATTTCGCTCAGTACATCCGCCCCTACCTGGACCACTTCGGCATCCCCTACACCGTCCTGGATATTGCCTCCGCGCCGGTGACCTCCTCCATTGCGGAGTATGCCCTCATCATCATCGGCCACCGCAACCTGGACCCCAGTCACCTTTACTTGGATTCCACCGAACAGTCCATCATTTCGGCCGCTGTCTTTGCCGGCACCGGACTGGTCAACTTTGACAACGCCCTGGCCGACGGTAGTTACTCCTACGTCCAGAACATCTTCCGCTTCGGATACACTTCTTCTACTCCACACAACCAGGTGACCATCCACACCAGTGTTGGCCCGCCATGGAACTATATCATCGCCGCCCAGCCGCTCGGCGCAACCTATGTGATGGATCAGAACATTATGCCCACCGGCGTTGTCCCGCCAGCCGACGGTGTGACCCTTGCCTCCCTGAACGGCCAACCCTTGCTCATTGCCGTCACCTACGGTCAGGGGCGCGCCCTCCAGTGGGCCTCTTACAACTGGATAGACCGGCATATCTGGGGCCCGCTCCAGGGGTTTGACGACCTGGTCTGGCGGGGGTTCGTCTGGGCTGCCCGTAAGCCGTTCGTGATGCAAGGGCTGCCTCCCCTGGTCACTTTCCGGAACGATGACTCCACCGGGGGCTACGACTGGGTGGTCACCGCCAACCGGTACGGATTCAAGCCCTGGCTGGGGATATTCCTGCGCACTCTCAGCCCCACCTCTATCGCCCAGTTGAGGGACCTGGTGGACGCTGGACAGGCGACGGTCGGTGTCCACTCCCTGGATTTCAACGTCTTCTTCTATACGGGCACTCCCGAAGAGATCGCCGACAACTTCGCCGAGGCTCGGGCCTGGTTCAGCACTCATGGGATCACCCACTCCACTTTCGTCGCCCCCCATTACTACCGGTTTGATCCCCCGGCCTTTGACGGACTGGCCCAGATAGGTGTGGAGTTCGTCGGCACTCTGATGACTCCGGGAGAGGAGTACGGTGCCCCGGCCCTGCGCCTCCGGCCGTATCGCCTCTACGACGCCCCTGATAGCGCCAACGCTGCCCCCTTCTACTACGCTGACTACCTCGCCGTGCCCGGATATCCCGAACACGACGGCCGCTCCTTCAACGTCTTCACCGAAATCCGCGATGTGACCGGTTACGAGTGGTATCCCGACAACGATGTGGAGGGAAGCATCCAGCGGGGCACCGCGCAACTCAAACGGGCGCTGGACAGTATGGTCATCGCCACCCTCTTCACCCACGAGTATTACATCCACTGGATCACCCCCTCCAACTGGAACGCCATCCTCGCTGGCATTGCCGCCAACATCGCCTCGTACGACCCCATCTACGTGACTATGGACGATGCCGCTCGCTATGCCCGTGCTGTCTTCACCTCCGACATCGCCGACGCTATCTACGACCCCCTCTCGCACAGCGTGATGGTCACCATGACCGGTTCTGCCGACATCCCGACGATATTTTACCTATTTTCAGAAGACGAAGGCACCATCCTGCGCGCCTCGGTGAACGTCCCTGCCTTCTCCGGCAGCACCTCTGTCTCCGTTCCCCTGGGCACCATCTTCACCCCCACCCCCACACCTACCGCGTCCCCCACCCCCACGACCCCTCCCGCAGCGCCGGGGTTCTGGGACGACCTGGACCCGGTCAGAGAACACTGGACGTCCTATTCCGCCCAGGGCACGAACGACTGGCGGCTTTCTGCCGCATACTACCGCAGCCCGACCCACTCTTATTTCAGTAGCGGCACAGCCAGCATCAAAGACGATTACCTTATCACCCGGCCGATCATCGTCCCCGAAGACCCTCGCCTTTCCTTCTGGCACACCTACCAACTGGAGGCGAACGGAGATGGGGCTGTCGTGGAAATCTCCACCGACAACGGGGCCACTTTCACAGATTTGGAACCTCACATCATTTCTGGGGGATATACAGGTGTCATCCTCCATGGCTACGGGAACCCCATCGGCGGACGACCTGCCTGGACAGGGAGGAACCTGGAAACGATGGAGGAAGTGGTCATTGACCTTTCCAACTATGCCGGACAGACCGTCCTCCTGCGGTTTCGTCTGGCATGCAACAACCAGACCGCCAGCCCCGGATGGTACATTGACGACATCTGGGTCGGCAGCACCTCCCCTCCCCCGACGGTCAGCCCGATGCCTACCGCAACTCCGTCCTTCATCCGGATCAACCTGTGGGAAGATGACCACCAGGACCCCGTGCTCCCAACCACCACCAGCACGTACGATCTCAACCCCAACGACAATCAATGGACCGAGTTCTGGTGGCCACCGCGGGCCTATCCGGGGGTATTTGCCGGATACAACGAAACGCCCCCACTGATGCGCTTCTACGGCGCCGTGCCCAACGGCACCTACACGCTGATCGCCAATCTCTACTGGAGCCATAACCTGCGCTACTACTGGGGCACGACGGCATCCAACCCCGAAGAGTTCTATTACGACGTGACCAGCGGTACTCCCGGCGACTTTGCCGAGTACACATTGGGGACGGTGACCGTAACCAACGGCCTCTTAGAAATCTTCGTCCAGCGGGCCGATCCCCTGCCCGGGGGCAACGACTATCCCTTCTGGGGTTGGGCCTGGATTCGTCTGGTGCCGGTTTCTATCCCGACGCCAACCAATACGCCCACCGCCACCCCAACGCACACGCCCACGGCGACGCCAACCCACACGCCCACGGCGACGCCAACCCATACGCCCACCGCCACCCCGACCCACACGCCCACGGCGACGCCAACCCACACGCCCACCGCCACCCCGACGCATACGCCCACGGCGACGCCGACCAGCACGCCCACCGCCACGCCGACCCACACGCCCACGGCGACGCCAACGCATACGCCCACGCCGACGCCGACGCACACGCCCACCGCCACCCCGACCCACACGCCCACGCCGACGCACACGCCCACGGCGACGCCAACCCACACGCTCACCGCCACCCCGACGCATACGCCCACG